>NZ_JBDYKJ010000021.1:0-65905 GCF_040012395.1 Nocardioides sp. 31GB23
AGTGGTTGCCGTGGGCAGGCACCTCACCGGGTCTCGGCGTCGCTCGTCGCTGGCGCTCCTCCCTGCTCGACCAACGGCGTCGTTGGTTGAGGAGGTTGCGCAGCAACCGTCTCGAAACCCGGTGAGCCCGTGGCGTACGGCGAGTGGTTGCCGTGGGCAGGCACCTCACCGGGTCTCGGCGTCGCTCGTCGCTGGCGCTCCTCCCTGCTCGACCAACGGTGCTGCCGCGCGTCCGTTGGTTGAGGAGGTTGCGCAGCAACCGTCTCGAAACCCCCGCGACTCGACGGCCTGCGACGAGCGGGCAGCTCACGGGGTCTCGGCGTCGCTCGTCGCTGGCGCTCCTCCCTGCTCGACCAACGGCGCTGACGCGCGCCGTTGCTGCTGGCCGACAGCGGCTCGGCACGCCCGTGTGCCAGCGATTGCCGTCCATCGGGGGCCGCCTTCGGCGAGACTTGCCGACGAGACCGGCGGTGAGGTCTCACTAGGTTGAGGTCCCTCGCAGCGGGCGGGCCGGAGGAACAGAGGTGACGTGATGTCGATGTTCAGGTGGACCGTGGTCAAGCCCGGGCAGGGCGAGGCGGTGGCACCCGACGAGCGGCTCGACTGGGGACGCACCGCCGGGATCGGTGCCCAGCACGTCGTGGCGATGTTCGGCGCGACCTTCGTCTTCCCGCTCATCATGGGGCTCAACGCCAACCTCGCGATCATGATGAGCGGCATCGCGACGATCTGCTTCCTGCTGATCGTGCGCAACAAGGTGCCCAGCTACCTGGGCACCAGCGCCTCGTTCGTGGGCGGCGCGGCCGCGATCTACAACCAGGGCGGCGGCCCCTCCGACGTCACCGGCGCGATCCTCGTCTCCGGCGTGATCCTGGCGCTGGTCGGTCTGCTCATCCACGTGGCCGGCACCGGCGCGGTCAACGCCGTGCTGCCGCCGGTGGTCACCGGCGCCGTCGTGCTGCTCATCGGGTTCAACCTGGCCCCGGTCGCCACCTCGACCTACATGCCGGCCGACTACTGGATCGCCCTGCTGACGATGACCGCGGTGATCGTGATGGCCGTGGGGCTGCGCGGCTTCCTGGGGCGGATCGCGATCTTCCTCGGCCTGATCTTCGGGTACGTCGTCTCCTGGCTCGCCGACCTCACGCTCGGCCCGATCACCTCTGTCACCCCCGCTTCCCAGGGCGAGGCCGTCGAGCACGACCGCGTCGACTGGTCGCTGGTCTCCTCGGCCGACTGGTTCGGCTTCCCGCCCGAGACGACCTCCGACGCGGTCGGCTGGCACCTGCCCTCCTTCTCCATCACCTTCACGCTCCTGGTCATCCCCGCCGTCATCGCGCTGGTCGCCGAGAACGTCGGGCACGTCAAGGCCGTCGCCGAGATGACCGGGCGCGACCTCGACCCCGAGATGGGCCGCGCGGTCGGCGCCGACGGCGTCGCCACGGTGATCGCCACCTCGATCGGCGGCTCGCCGACCACGACGTACGCCGAGAACATCGGCGTGATGGCCACGACCCGGGTCTACTCCACGGCCGCCTACTACGTGGCCGCGGTGACCGCGATCCTGCTCGGCCTGGTCCCCAAGTTCGGGGCGATCGTCAACGCCACCCCCGCTGCCGTGCTGGGCGGCATCACCCTGGTGCTCTACGGGATGATCGGCCTGCTCGGCGCGAAGATCTGGAAGGAGAACGGGGTCGACTTCGGCAACCCGGTCAACCTCGTCCCTGTCGCGGCGGGCCTGGTGATGGGCATCGGCCTGGGCACCGACCAGTTCTTCCCGGTCACCGACGACTTCACCCTCGGCGGCATCGCCGCCGGCACCATCATCATCGTCGCGGGCTACCACCTGGCCCGGGCCATCGCCCCGCCCGAGCCCGACGGCACGATGCTCTCGGTCGGCACCGAGGGCGTGCACCACGACGGCCCCCAGGCCCACCCCGACCCCGAGGGCAGGCACCGCGGGTGAGCCCGACGTGAAGCCCGCCCCCGTCGGCTACGTGCGACCCAGCAGCCTCGAGGAGGCCTGCCGGGCGCTGGCGGACGACCCGGAGGCCAAGGTGCTGGCGGGCGGGCAGAGCCTGGTGCCGCTGCTGTCGATGCGGCTCGCCGCGCCCAGCAGCCTCGTCGACATCAACGCGCTCCCCGGGCTGGCCGAGGTCGAGGTGCTCGACGGGACCGACCGGACCGACGGGGGAGTGCGGGTCGGGGCGCTGGTGCGCCATGCCGACCTGCTCGCCCACGACGGCGCGGCCAGGGCTCAGCCACTGCTGCGGATGGCGCTGAGCCACGTCGCCCACGCCCCGATCCGCAACCGCGGCACCACCGTCGGCTCGCTGGTGCACGCCGACGCGGCGGCCGAGATGCCGGCGGTGCTGGCGCTGCTCGGCGGCTCCGTCGAGGTGCTCTCCACCCGGGGTGCCCGCACCGTGGCCGGCGCCGACCTCGTCGTCGGCCCGCTGGAGAGCTCGCTGGCCCACGACGAGATCGCCACCTCCGCGTGGTTCCCCGCGCTGGCTGCCGGCCAGGGCGCCGGGTTCGCCGAGATCTCGCGCCGCCAGGGCGACTACGCGCTGTGCGGCGTGGCAGCGCTGGTCCGCCTCGTCGACGGGTACGTCGTCGAGGCGCGCGCTGCGTACCTCGCGGTCGACGACACCCCCACCGTCGTCGACCTGCTGCCGGCGCTGGCCGACGGGACCGACGGGACCGACGGCGCGCACCTCGACGCCGCCGCCGACCTGGCGCTCTCCGCGCTCTCGCCGTGCGGCGACATCCACGCCACCGCGCAGTACCGTGCCCACCTCGCCCGGGTCCTGACCATCCGGGTCGTGCGGGAGGCCGTGCGGCACGCCGGCGACCGCGGGGAGGGGAGCGCGACATGAGCGAGGAGCTCCACGAGGTCCACCTCGTGGTCAACGGCACGACGTACGACGCGCGGGTGCCCGCCCGGCGCCTGCTCAGCGACGCGCTGCGCCACGACCTCGGGCTGACCGGCACCCACGTCGGCTGCGAGCACGGGGTGTGCGGCGCCTGCACCGTGCTGCTCGACGGGCGCCCGGTGCGGGCCTGCCTGCTGCTGGCGGTCACCGTCGACGGCCACGAGATCACCACCGTCGAGGGGCTCGCCGGCCCCGACGGCACCCTGAGCGCGGTGCAGGAGGGCTTCGCCCAGTGCCACGGCCTGCAGTGCGGCTTCTGCACGCCGGGCTTCCTGACCACGGTCACCGCGGGCCTGCGCGACAACCCCGACCCCTCCCACGAGGAGGCCCGCGAGATGGTCGCGGGCAACCTGTGCCGCTGCACGGGCTACCAGAACATCGTGCGCTCGGTGGAGCGCGCGGCCGAGCTGGCCCGGGAGCGGGCATGACGACGCGGCTGACGGGCACGCCGGTGCAGCGCACCGAGGACCGGCGCCTGCTCACCGGCACCGGTCGCTTCGTCGACGACGTGCTGGTCGGCCCGGGCACCCTGCACGCCGCCGTGCTGCGCAGCCCGCACGCCCACGCACGCATCGTCGACATCGACGTCGACGCCGTGCTCGACCTCGAGGGGGTGCACCTGGTCTGGACCCACGAGGACCTCGCGGCGCTGTCGGCGCCACTGGCCGACCCGCTGCCGCTGCTGATCCCGCACCCGGCGCTGACCCACGGACGCACCCAGCACGCGCTGGCCCGCGAGGAGGTCAACCACGTGGGCGAGGCGGTCGCGTTCGTGGTCGCCGACGACCGCTACGTCGCCGAGGACGCCGTCGAGCGGATCCGGGTGACCTGGGAGGTGCTGCCCCCGGTGGTCGGTCTCGAGCAGGCCCGCGCCGGTGAGCGGCTGGTGCACGACGACGTGCCCGGCAACGTCGGCGCCCGTCTCGAGCAGGGCACCGCCGACGCGCGGACGATGGCCGCCGCCCTCGACGCCGCGCCCCACCGGCTCAGCCTCGACCTCGAGGTCGAGCGCTCGGCGTGCACCCCGCTCGAGGGCCGCGGCACGGTCGCGCGCTGGGACCCCGACTCCGACCGGCTGCAGGTGTGGACCTCGACCCAGACCTCCACCGGCGTGCGGGCCGCGGTGGCCGCCAGGCTGGGCCTCGACCTGGGCCAGGTCGACGTGATCACCCCCGACGTCGGCGGCGGGTTCGGGGTCAAGATCAACCACCCGTGGCCCGA
Source organism: Nocardioides sp. 31GB23 (assembly GCF_040012395.1). Taxonomy (NCBI): domain Bacteria; kingdom Bacillati; phylum Actinomycetota; class Actinomycetes; order Propionibacteriales; family Nocardioidaceae; genus Nocardioides; species Nocardioides sp. 31GB23. The sequence continues at coordinate 4,158 of NZ_JBDYKJ010000021.1, forward strand.
GGAGCTGCTGGTGCCGGCGGCCGCGCGTGCGCTGGGCCGGGTCGTGAAGTTCACCGAGGACCGCCGCGAGCACTTCGTGGCCTCCGCCCACGAGCGCGGCCAGCTCCAGCACGTCGAGGTCGGCTTCGACGACGACGGGCGGCTGCTGGCCCTCGACGTGGAGCTCTGGCACGACCACGGCGCCTACACGCCGTACGGGCTGATCGTGCCGATCATCACCAGCACCCAGCTGCTGGGGCCTTACAAGCCCGAGCTCTACCGGGTGGTCTTCGAGTCGCTCTACACCAACACCACGATGGTCACGCCCTACCGCGGCGCCGGGCGCCCGCAGGGCTGCTACGCGATGGAGCGCACCATGGACGCGATCGCCGCCCACCTGGGCCGCGACCGCACCGAGGTGCGCGCCGCCAACTTCATCCAGCCCGACGAGTTCCCCTACGACCAGGGCCTGGTCTTCCAGGACGGTCGTGAGCTCGAGTACGACTCCGGCGACTACCCGGCGCTGCTCGAGAAGGCCAAGGCGCTGGTGGGCTGGGACGACTTCGAGACCTTCCGGGCCGAGATGGCGACCCAGGGGCGCCGGGTCGGCATCGGCCTGGCCTGCTACGTCGAGGGCACCGGGGTGGGTCCCTACGAGGGCGCCCACGTGCACGTCGAGACCAGCGGCAAGGTCAAGGTCGCCACCGGCCTGACCACCCAGGGCCAGGGCCACCAGACCGTCTTCGCCCAGCTCGTCGCCGACGAGCTCGGCTGCCGCTTCGAGGACGTCGAGGTCGTCACCGGCGACACCCGCCGGATGCCGTACGCCGTGGGCACCTTCGCCTCGCGCGCCGCGGTGATGAGCGGCTCGGCGATCCACCTGGCCGCCAGGCGCACCAAGGAGAAGGCGCTGCGCATCGCCGCCGACGCGCTCGAGGCCGACGAGGCCGACCTCGAGATCGTCGAGGGCAGCGTGCGGGTCAAGGGCTCGCCCGGCTCGGCCATCGACCTCGGCACCGTCGCGGTGCTCTCCAACCCGCTGCGCTACGCCTTCGACGAGGCATCCAAGGCCGCCACCCAGTTCTCCGTCGGCGACCCCGGCCGGCCGCCGGTCGCCGAGGACGACGAGCCGGGCCTGGAGGGCAAGGACTTCTACAGCCCCGAGCGGGCCACCTTCGCCTCAGGCATCCACGCCGTGGTCGTCGAGACCGACCCCGACACCGCCGAGATCCGCGTGCTGACCTACGCCGTCGTGCACGACTGCGGCACGCTCATCAATCCCATGATCGTGGAGGGGCAGATCCACGGCGGCGTGGCCCAGGGGGTCGCGGGCGCGCTCTACGAGCGGATGGCCTACGACGAGTCGGGCCAGCTGCTCAACGCCTCCTTCATGGACTTCCTGATGCCCTACGTCACCGAGGTCCCCGACGGGATCGCGATCGACCACCAGGAGACCCCGAGCCCGCTCAACCCCCTGGGCATCAAGGGCGCCGGCGAGGCCGGGGTGATCCCCTCGGCCGCGGTCTTCGCGGCCGCGATCGAGGACGCCGAGGGCATCCCGGTCACCCGGATGCCGATGTCGCCCTCCGACCTCTTCGACCTCAGGAACGCCCACCAGCGACAGGAGCACCCCTCGTGAGGATCAGCGCAGAGCACCTGGTGGCGCAGCCGGTGGCGCGGGTGTGGGAGGCCCTGCTCGACCCGGTCGTGCTCGTGGGCACCATCCCGGGCTGCTCCCGCCTCGAGCGTCTCGCCGGCGCCGACGGCGAGCACGCCTACGCCATGACCGTCAACGCGGGCGTGGCCGCCATCAAGGGCACCTACGACGGCACCTGCACCCTGCGCGACCTCGTCGAGCACGAGTCGCTGACCATGCACCTGCAGGGCGCGGGCGCCCCGGGCACCGTGGACGCGCGGGTGGCGGTGCGCTTCGAGGACGCGGACGGCGGCACCCGGATCACCTACGACGCCGACGCCACCGTGGGCGGGATGGTCGGCGGGGTCGGCCAGCGGATGCTGACCTCGGTGTCGCGGCGGATGGCGGGGGAGTTCTTCGGCAACGTCGCGACCGCGCTGGCCGGCGGCCCCACCCCGGCCGCGGTCGCACCGAGCGTCGCCGGCGCCGCCGAGCGCGAGCAGCCGGGCACCGTCTACACGACCACCGGCCCGGGCCCGGACGCGTTCGCCGCGGGCAACGCCTTCTGGCAGGGCGTCGCGACCGGAGCCGGACTGGTGCTCCTGGGGGTGTTCGCGGGCGCACGCTGGACTCGTCGGCCATGATCAGGGGGTGAGCAGCCAGCAGCCCGCCCCCGACCTGGGCGTCCACTCCAGCGCCCGGGCGATGGCGGCGGCCGTGCGCAGCCGCCGGATCTCGGCCCGCGAGCTGCTCGAGCTGCACCTGGAGCGCATCGAGGAGCGCAACCCCGAGCTCAACGCGGTCGTCAACCTCGACGTCGGGCGGGCCCGGGCCGGGGCCGCCGCGGCCGACCAGCACCTGGCCCGCGGCGGGCCCCTGGGGCCGCTGCACGGGCTGCCCTTCGCCTTCAAGGACACCCACGCGGTGGCCGGCTGGCCGACCACCTACGGCTCCCGGCTCTTCGCCGACCACGTGCCCCAGCACGACGAGCTGCTCGTCGAGCGGGTGCGCCGCGCCGGCGTGGTGGTCGTCGGGCGCACCAACGTGCCGGAGTTCGCCGCCGGGTCGCACACCTTCAACCGGCTCTTCGGCACCACCCGCAACCCCCACGACCCCAGCCGCAGCGCCGGCGGCTCCAGCGGCGGGGCCGCGGCCGCGCTGGCCAGCGGCATGGTGCCGCTCGCCGACGGCTCCGACATGGGCGGCTCGCTGCGCAACCCCGCCTCGTTCTGCGGCGTCGTCGGGATGCGCCCCAGCCTGGGCCGGGTGCCCGAGTGGCCGCTGTACAACCAGTGGGAGACCACGTCGGTCGGGGGACCGCTGGCCCGCGACGTCGGCGACCTCGCCCTGCTGCTCTCGGTCATGGCCGGCCCCGACCCCCGTGCGCCGATGGCCCTGGGCGACCCGGGGCACCTCCTCGCGGCTCCGCTCGATCCCACCCCCCGCGCCCTGCACGGGCTGCGGGTGGCCTGGTCGCTCGACCTCGGCGGCGCCTTCGCCGTCGACGAGGAGGTCGCGGTCGTCACCGAGCAGGCCGGGCGGCTGATGGCGCGCCACGGCGCCCGGGTGCACGGCGCCCACCCCGACCTCGCCGAGGGCGACGACACCTTCCGCACCCTGCGCGCCTGGCACCTGCACGCCAAGCTCGGGCCGCTGCTCGCCGAGCACCCGGGCGAGCTCAAGGCCAGTCTCGCCGACAACATCCGGGCGGGCGCGCCGCTGAGCGGCACCGACGTGGCACGCGCCTACACCCAGCGCACCACCCTCGGCGAGCGGATGCGCCAGTTCTTCACCCAGCACGACCTGCTGGTGCTGCCGGTCTCGCAGGTGGCGCCGTTCCCCGCCGAGCAGGAGTACCCCACCCAGGTCGCCGGGCGACCGATGGGCTCCTACCTCGACTGGATGCGATCGGCCTACCTGGTCAGCGTCACCGGGTGCCCGGCGATCGCGGTGCCGGCCGGCCGCACGCCGGACGGCCTGCCCGTCGGGGTGCAGCTGGTGGGCCCGCACGGCAGCGACCGGCGCCTGCTCGAGGTCGCGGCCGCCTTCGAGGCGGCGGCCGCCTCCGAGGCCGGCGGACATGGCTGAGGACCCGCTCTTCGAGCTCGCCGGCCCGCTGCGAGCGGCGTACGCCGGCATCGACTGGGAGGCCACCGGTCTCGGCGAGCCCTGCACCTGGAGCCCGGCGCTGCGCAGCACCCTGGCCCTGGCCCTCGAGACCCGGTTCGCGATGGCGCTCTTCTGGGGCCCCGACCTGGTGCTGCTCTACAACGAGGCGTTCGTCCAGCTGATCGCCGACAAGCACCCCGCCGCGCTCGGCCGACGCACCCAGGACGTCTTCGCCGAGGCCTGGGACCAGATCGGGCCGATGATGCGCTCGGTCGTCGAGGACGCCGCCCCCACCTGGGTCGTCGACGCCGAGGTGCCGCTCCAGCGCTCGGGCTTCCTCGAGGAGTGCTACTTCACCTTCTCCTACTCTCCCGTGCGCGGCCCCGAGGGCCGGGTCGAGGGCGTCGTCGACATCGTCACCGAGACGACCCGCCAGGTCGTGGCCCGGCGCCGGCTGCAGGTGCTGACCCGCCTCGACCAGGCGCTGGCCGGGGTCTCGAGCGCCGCCGCGCTGGTCGACCTCGCGGTGCGCGAGCTGCGTGAGGACCCCGGCGACCTCCCCGAGGTCGTGGTCTGCAGCGGCGCGCTGGCCGACCCCGTGGTGCTCGAGAGCGTCGGTGGCCCCGGCCAGGGCACCCTGGCCCGGATCGCCCTGCCCGCGCCGGACCCCCGCGCGGCCCAGCACCACCTCCGGCTGCGGCTCAGCGACCGCCTGGCGCTCGACGGCGAGTACGTCGACTTCCTGCGCTCCCTGGCCGGGGCGCTGCAGCAGTCGCTCGAGCTGCTCGCCGCGCGCGAGAGCGACCGTCAGCTCTCCGAGGCGCTGCAGCGCAGCCTGCTGACCCGCCCCGCCCACGGACCCGCGCTGCAGGTCGCGGTGCGCTACCAGCCCGCCGCCGAGAAGGCCCGGGTCGGCGGCGACTGGTACGACGCCTACGTGCTGCCCGACGGCGCGCTCGCGGTGATGGTGGGCGACGTCGCCGGCCACGACCAGGACGCCGCGGCCGCCATGGGCCAGCTGCGCAACCTCACGCGCGGGGTGGCCTACAGCGCCCGGCTGGCGATGCCCGCCCGGGTGCTCAGCGACCTCGACCGGGCGATGGCCGGCCTCGGCGTCGACGAGGTCGCCACCGCCGTGCTGGCCGTGGTCGAGGACGGCGGCCCCGACGGCCAGCTGCTGCACTGGAGCAACGCCGGCCACCCGCCGCCGGTGCTGGTGACCGCCGAGGGGACGGCGCAGCTGCTGGAGGAGGTCCCCGACCTGCTCCTGGGGCTCGACCCCGACACCCCCCGTGCCGACCACCGGCTGCGGCTGCGCCCCGGCGACACCCTGCTGCTCTACACCGACGGCCTGGTCGAGCGCCGCGACGCCGGGCTCTCCGACGGCCTGGCCTGGCTGGTGGAGGCGGTGAGCGGCTGGGGCGGCGCCGACCCCGAGGACCTCTGCGACCACCTGCTCGACGCGGTGGGCGAGCACGAGGACGACCTGGTGCTGCTGGTGCTGCGGGCCCGCGCCTGACCGTCCGGCGGCGCGGTTGTCGTATGCTCGCCAACCGTCCGGGAGGCACCCCGGGCGCACCGTGAGGAGGCACACGATCACCGCACCCAGCGCCGCCCAGGCCACCGGCGAGGCACCCCACGGCACCGTCCCGATCGGGCTGGTCCTCGGTGGTGTGCAGAAGGCCGCCACCAGCACGCTCTACCGCGTCCTGGTCAGCCACCAGCACATCACCCGCGCCCCGCAGAAGGAGTGGCACTTCTTCGACGACGACTCCCTCGACTGGGAGCGCCCCGACTTCAGCGGCTACCAGGTCGCCGTCCGCTCGGCGCGCTCGAAGGCGACCATGGGCGTCGACGCGACCCCGTCGTACCTCTTCTGGCCCGGGGCGCTGGAGCGGATCCACGCCTGGAACCCCGACGTGCCGCTCATCTTCTGCTTCCGCGACCCGATCGAGCGCGCCTTCTCGCACTGGGTGATGAACTGGACGCGCCGGCTGCCCGCCGAGGAGCGGATCACCTTCGCCGAGTCGGTGCGCATCGACTTCGACCCCTCGTGGGTCGGCAGCCGCCCCGAGGGCTGGGACGCCAAGTCGCTGCGCACCCGCACCGTGGTCGCCCGCGGCTTCTACGGCGCCCAGCTCGCCCGCGTGCACTCGATCTTCCCCCGCGAGCAGGTGCACCTGGTCGACTTCCACCAGATGGTCCGGGCCCAGCACGACACCGCCGAGGACCTGGTGGCGCGCCTGGGGCTGCCGCCGTACAAGCAGCGCTTCGAGCCGCTGGCGCGCAGCGCCTCGCAGACCGACTTCGAGGCCGACGCGCCGACCGCCGACGACATCGCGGTGCTGCGCGACCGCTTCGCCGACGACCACCGCGCCTTCAGCGAGGCCTCGGGCCTCGACACCTCCGGGTGGACGACCAGCCGGCTGCTGGCCGACGAGATCACGCCCGGCGACGTCGCCGAGAAGCTCGGGCGCAAGGCCGGCCTCCTCTGACGCCGGATCGGCGGACCGGCCGGTAACCAGCACACTGACCACGTGCCCCCCTCCGCGCCGTCGTCCACCGAGCCCAGCGACCGGATGTACCGGGCCCTGCACGCGGTCGTGCCCCCGGTGGCCCGGGCGCTGTGGCGCCCGCACGTCGAGGGCCTCGAGCACGTGCCGGCCACCGGCGGGGTGCTGCTGGCCAGCAACCACCTCTCCTTCATCGACTCGGTGGTCATCCCCGTCGTGGTGCCGCGCAAGGTCGTCTTCCTGGCCAAGTCCGACTACTTCACCGGTTCCGGCCTGCGCGGGGCCGCGCAGCGCGCCTGGTTCGAGGGGCTGGGGATGCTGCCGGTCGACCGCGACGACCCGCGCGCCGCGATCGCCAGCCTCGACACCGCGCTCGAGGTGCTGGCGCGCGGCGAGGCCTTCGGCCTCTACCCCGAGGGCTCGCGCTCGCGCGACGGTCGGCTCTACCGCGGCCGCACCGGCGTCGGGCACCTCGCGCTGACCGCGGGCGTGCCCGTGGTGCCCGTCGGCCTGGTCGGCACCGACCGGCTCCAGCCCGTCGGCTCGAGCCTGCCCCGGCCGGTGCGGGTCACGGTGCGCTTCGGGCCGCCGGTGCGCGCCGGCGGCCGCTTCGAGGGCGTCCCGCTCGGGCGGGCCCGCCGCGAGCTGACCGACGAGGTGATGGCGGCCGTCGCGGCCCTGAGCGGCCAGGACGAGGCCGGCGTCTACAACGACCGGGCGCCCGGCGCCTGAGGGCGCAAGACCTGCCAACGCCCGCACCCCCGGTCGGCAGGTTCCGCCGTGGCCGGGGCGCGCGCGGCGCCGGTTGAATCGGCGCGTGACGCGGAGCATCCGGATCGGCATCGACACCGGTGGCACCTTCACCGACGTGGTCGCCTTCGACGAGGTGTCGGGGGAGGTGGTGACCACCAAGACCCCCTCGACCCCGGCCAACCCCGCCGACGGCTTCCTGGCGGGCATCGACAAGGTGCTGGCCCTGCTGGGCCGCGGCGCCGGCGACGTCGACGCGGTCAGCCACGGCACCACGGTGGCCACCAACCAGCTGCTCGAGGGCAAGGTCGAGCGGCTGGGGTTCATCACCACCGAGGGCTACGAGGCGATGCTCGAGATCGCCCGCCAGTCGGTGCCCGACGGCTACGGCAACTCCTACTTCTGGGTCAAGCCCGACCGCATCGTGCCGCGCGACCTGGTCAAGGGCGTCGGCGGGCGGCTCGACCACACCGGCGCCGAGGTCCGTCCCTTCGACGCCGAGGGCGCGCGCCGGGTCGCCCGGTGGTTCCGCGAGCGGGGCGTCGACACCCTCGCGGTCTGCTTCCTGCACTCCTACGCCGACCCCGCCCACGAGGAGGCGATGCGCGAGGTGCTCGCCGAGGAGCACCCCGACGCGGTCGTGTCGATCTCCAGCCAGGTGCTGCGCGAGTACCGCGAGTACGAGCGGGCGATGACGACCCTCGTCGACGCGGCGGTCAAGCCGCGCCTGTCGGCGTACGTCGCCAACATCACCGAGCGGCTGCGGGGCCTCGGGGGGTCCACGGGGGGCGGAGCCCCCCGGGCTCTGTCGTCGTCCGGGGGGTCCACGGGGGGCGGAGCCCCCCGTGCGTTTCCGTTCTACGTGATGAAGTCCAACGGCGGGGTGCTCTCGGCCGACGAGGTCGTGCACCAGCCGATCACCACCGTGCTGTCGGGGCCGGCCGCCGGTGCGCTCGGCGCCGCGATGATCGCCCAGGTCGCCGGTTTCGACCGGGTGCTGACCTCCGACGGCGGCGGCACCTCCACCGACGTCTCCGTCGTCATCGACGGCGAGCCGACCCTGACGACCGAGGGCTCGGTGGGCGCCTACCCCTCGAAGATCCCGATGATCGACGTCGTGACGGTCGGGGCCGGTGGCGGCTCGATCGCCTGGCTCTCGCCCGAGGGCACGCTCAAGGTCGGCCCGCAGTCGGCGGGCGCCGACCCGGGCCCGCTGTGCTACGGCCGGGGCGGGCGCGAGGTGACGATCACCGACGCCCACGTCGTGCTCGGCCGCATCCCGCCCCACCTCCTGGGCGGCGAGATCCCGCTCGACGTCGACGCGGCCCGGGCCGGCGTCGAGGCGCTGGCCGAGCTGCTCGGGCTCAGCCCCGAGGCCTGTGCGTGCGGGGTCCTGGAGATCTCGGCCTGGAACCAGGCCAACGCGCTGCGCCAGGTCACCGTCAAGCGCGGGCTCGACGTCCGCGACTTCACCCTCACCACGTTCGGCGGCTCCGGGTCGCTGCTGCTGTGCCGGCTGATGGACGTGCTGGGCATCGAGACGGTGCTGGTGCCGCCCGACCCCGGCAACGTCTCGGCCTTCGGGCTGCTCACCGTCGACGTCAAGAACGACTACGTGCAGACCCACGTGCGCCTGGCCGAGCAGCTGGCCGCGGGCGACGTGGCCCGGGTCCTCGACGACCTCACCGCCCGGGCCGCCCGGGCGCTGCGCGGCGAGGGCTTCGACGAGACCGAGCACTGCTTCGTGCGCACCGCCGACCTGCGCTACTTCGGCCAGGCCTTCGAGGTCCGGGTGCCGGTGCCCGACGGCCCGGTCGACGAGACGACCCTCGACGAGGTGGCCCGCGGCTTCCACGCCGAGCACCGCGCGCTCTACGGCTACGACTTCGCCGGCGACCCCACCCAGCAGGTCGAGTGGGTCAACCTGCGCGTCTCGGGCATCGGCCCGATCCGGCGCCCCGAGATCCGGCGGCACCCGGTGCCCGAGCCGCCACCGCCCGCCCCGGTCGCGTCGAGGCGGCGCCCGGTGTGCTTCGACGCGGCCGCGGCGTACGTCGACACCCCGGTGCACCAGCGCGCCGACCTGGCCCCGGGCACGGTCGTGACCGGGCCGGCCGTCCTGGAGGAGTTCGGGTCCACCGTGCCGCTGCACCCGGGCTTCAACGCCCGCGTCGACGAGCACCTCAACCTGGTCGTCACCCGGGAGGGGACCCGATGAGCCGCCGCGCACCCACCGACTTCCCCTTCGGCTTCCTCACCGCCGACCACGGGGCGAGCGCCGACCCGGTGCTCGTCGAGATCGTCCAGGGCACGCTGGCCAGCGTCGAGGCCGAGGTCGAGACCGCCATCGCCCGCACCAGCCGCAGCCCGATGATCCGCGACGCCCACGACTTCCGCGCCGGCATCCACGACCGGCTGCTGCGCAAGCTCACCGGGCGCTCCTACTCGGCGCTGGTGCACCCGGTGGCGCGCGACTTCCCGGTCGAGCAGATGCGCGAGGGCGACGTCTTCTTCCACAACGACGTCTACCGCTCCGAGGGCGGCATCGGGCACCTGCCCGACCTGTGCGTCACCGTTCCTGTGTTCAGCAGAGGACCCTCCGCGGATGCCTCTGGGGGGTCCACGGGGGGCGGAGCCCCCCGTGTGGTCGCGTTCGTGCAGGCCTTCGGCCACCACGACGACATCGGGGGAGCGGTGCCGGGCTCGATGCCCTCGGGCGCGACCAGCGTCTTCGAGGAGGGCCTGATGGTGCCGCCGATCAAGCTGTGGGACGCGGGGGTGCCCAACCGCGCGGCGCTGGCGATCATGACCCGCAACTCGCGGATGCCCGAGTCGCTGGCCGCCGACCTCGACGCCGAGTGCTCGGCCTGCCTGATGGGGGCCCGTCGGCTGGGCGAGCTGTTCGACCGCTACGGCGTCGAGGTCGTGGAGTCGGCCTTCGACGCGATCATCGACCGCACCACCACGACGTACCGCCGCGAGGTCCTGGGCCGGATCCCCGTCGGGTCGTGGACGTGGGAGGACTACGCCGAGCACGACGGCGTCGACGAGCCGCGGCTGCACACCCAGCGGATCACCCTGACCCGCACCCCCGCCGACGACCCCGACGGCGAGCGGCTGGTCATCGACTTCGACGGCACCGGCCCGCAGGCCCGGGGCCCGATCAACCACTGCGGCGACTACTCCGACGGCGTGTTCTTGAAGAAGTGGCTGGCCCCGGTGCTGCGCAACCTCGCCGCGACGCCCGAGCGGATGGCCGAGCTCGACGTCAACGAGGGCGTGGTGCCGCTCATCGAGATGCGCTTCCCCGAGCCGGGCACCCTGCTCACCCCGGTCTTCCCGGCCCCGACCAACGCCCGCACCTTCGTCATCCTGCGCCTGCTGGGCGTGCTCGCCGGGGCGGTGGCCAAGGCGGTGGACGGCCAGATGCCCGCCGACCAGGAGACGATCCGCTACACCGGCGTCTACGGCGACGACGCCGAGGGCCGTCCCTACCTGATGCGCGAGGTCCTGGGCGGCGGCTCGGGCGGGCGCCCGCACGGCGACGGCGAGGACACCATCCACGTCGTGCCCGACTCCCGCAACCTGCCCACCGAGTTCACCGAGGCCCGCTTCCCGTTCCTGGTCGAGCGGCTCTCGCTGGCCGTCGACAGCGGCGGCGCCGGGAGGTTCCGCGGCGGGCTGGGCTACGAGAAGCACGTGCGGATGCTGCGCGACGCGCACTTCATGTCGATCGCCGACCGCTCCATCCTCGCCTGCTGGGGGGTCCGCGGCGGGCTCGCGGGCGCGCCGTTCCAGGTCACCATCGACCCCGGGGGCCCGCACGAGCGCGAGGTCGACGCGCTGGCCGACGCCGAGCCGGTACGCGCCGGCGAGGTGATCCGCATCCGCACCACCGGTGGCGGCGGCTGGGGCGACCCGCTGGAGCGCGACCCGGCGCTGGTGGTGCGCGACGTGGTCTGGCGCAAGGTCTCGCCCGAGGCCGCGCTGGCGGCGTACGGCGTGGTGCTGGCCGGGTCGCTCGACGAGCCCGGTCACCGGCTGGGCCACGACGCGGACGCGACGCGGGCCGAGCGCGCCGCGCGCCCACCGCGGGGCCCGGCGTTCTTCGACCGGGGCCCCGGCTACGCCTCGCTCGCCGGCGGGGCCGCGCACGCCGACGTCGACCTGGTGGGGCCGCCAGCCGACCTGGGATGATCAGCCCTCCCTAGCGCACCGCCCGCCGATTGCGCAAGTAATCTCGTCGATTGCTGAGACAATGCATTAATTTTCTGTTTCCTCCCACCAGAGGCGGCGATCTTCGGCCAGGGTGACGGTCTGGGACGCCGATGGGTGGGGTCCCCCGTCAGAGAAATGAGCACATCTGTGAGGACAACACGCGCGCTGGTCGCCCCGCTGGGCCTGGCCCTCGCCGCCACCACCGCCCTGGCCGGCTCGGGCCTGCCTGCTGCGGCCGACCCCACGTCGGCGCCCCGCTTCGACCAGAGCAGCGGCCGTGGCCCCGCCAGCGCCACCCGGGTCGAGGAGCCGACCAAGGCGGAGATCGTCCAGCGCGCCGCCGAGACGGCCGTCGCCGGCGACCCGATCGAGATGCCGACCTCCTACCCCTACCAGCCCGCGCTGCGCCTCTACCGCGACAACCCCGACGACGCGGCGCACACCGCCGAGCTGATGGGCCACCCGGAGATCGCACCCAAGCTGATGGAGCTGATGGCGAGGAGCGACCGGGTCTCCGCCCAGGTGGTGGGCCAGTCCACCGAGGGCCGCGACCTCTACCTGGTGACCGTGACCGCCCCGGAGCGCGAGCAGGACACCGCCCAGCAGACCGCCTGGCGCGAGGCCATCAAGAACGACCCGGCCGCCGCGGCTGACGACGCCGAGCTCCTCGCGCAGTACAAGACCCCCGTGTGGATGAGCCACAACATCCACGGCAACGAGTGGGAGGGCACCGATGCTGCGATGCAGTACATCGAGTACCTGGCCACCGCGCCGATGTCGGAGGTCGGCAGCATCCTGCGCAACAACCGGCTCTACTTCTCCCCGTCGCTCAACCCCGACGGGCGCACCGGCGCCACCCGGGCGACCGCGCTGGGCCTGGACCCCAACCGCGACCTGATCACCAACCAGACCCCCGAGACGCGCTCGTTCATCCGCACCGCCCAGGCCGTCCAGGCGCTCTACGCCGCCGACTTCCACGGCTACACCCGGGTGCTGCAGATCGAGCCGGCCGGCCCGCCGCACGGCTCGAACTACGAGTTCGACCTGATCCTGCCGCACAACTACGCCATGGCGCTCAAGGTCGAGCAGGACGTCGTCGACGCGGCGATCCCCGGCAACACCTACCGCAACGTCGAGACCGGCGAGATCGTCACGGAGATCACCGACGAGGCGACCGCCCACATCAAGATCCCCTACCGCGACACCCCGTCCGGGTGGGACGACTTCCCGCCCATCTTCACCGCCCAGTACGCCGCGTTCTACGGCGCGGCGACGACCACGGTCGAGCTGCCCCTGACGCGGGGAGCCAGCGGTGGTCGCCAGACCCCCGAGCGTGCGGCGGTCAACACCGCGGTCGCCGTGCAGACCCTGGAGAGCATGGTCGACTACCTCAACGACCCCACTACGGCCCGCGAGATGCTCGAGAACCAGATCGAGACCTTCCGCCGCGGCGTGGCCGGCGAGCCCAAGGTGTCGCTGACCGGCGAGAACATCGCCGAGGTGCCCGGCCCCGAGCAGTGGAAGGACCTCTGGGACATCGCCGACGACCAGGAGCCGGTGACCCTGCCGCGCGCCTACGTGATCCCGGTCGGCGAGGGCCAGCGCTCCACGAGCGACGCGACCTCGCTGGTCGAGCAGCTGCTGCTGCACGAGATCGAGGTCGGCACCCTCGACGCCGACACCACGATCGGTGGCACGACCTACCCCGCCGGCTCCTACGTGGTCGACATGCACCAGCCGCTGCGCGGGCTGGCCAACAGCCTGCTCGACCTCGGCGACGACATCTCCAGCAAGCTGCCGACGATGTACGACGTCTCCGCGTGGAGCTACGCCTACCTCTGGGGCGCCGACGTCGACAAGGTCGGCCTGACCAGCGACGCGCCCCTGGGTGCCACCACCCCGGTCAGCGCCCCCACGGACGTCGCCTCCGTGCCCTCGACGCCGAGCCACACCACCTTCGACGTCGCCGGTGTCGTGGACTTCCAGGCGCTGAACTCGCTGCTCGAGGACAGCGTGCCGGTCTCGATGCTGGCCGACGGCTCGGTCGTCGTCGGTGTCGACGACTTCGACGCCGCCGCCGACGTGGCCCGCGAGCACGGCATCGTCCTCGAGGCCGCCACCCCGGCCGACCTCGACGCCCTCGACGACGAGACCACCGCCGCGCTCAGCGACCTGACCATCGGCTACGTCGGCTCCCAGGACGACCGGCTCTCGCTGACCGAGCTCGGCTTCGACGACCTCGTGCAGCTCTCCTCGAGCACGCTCGAGGCCGACCCGTCGCTGATGGACGACGTCGACGTGCTGTGGGTGGCCTCCACCTTCAACCCCGCGGCCGGCTCGGCAGCCAGGGCGGCGGTGCAGTCCTTCGTCGACGAGGGTGGTGCGCTGCTCGGGCGCACCAACCGCGGCTTCGAGGCGGCTGTCTCCTTCGGCCTGCTCAGCGGCACGCTCGTGTCTGGCAACGGATCCGGCAACGGCATCGTGGCCGTCGACACCCCCGACGGCTCGGTGCTGGCGCCCTACGCCCAGGACCACGCCTTCATCTACCCGGCCTACTCCTTCACCGGTCTCGGTGAGGGCGTCACCGTCGAGCAGGCCTACGACGCCGAGCAGCCGTTCCTGGCCGGCCACTGGCGCGCCACCAACGCGACCAACGGCCCCGAGTCCGCGGCCGGCAACGCCTCGGTGGTCTCCTCCGAGAACGCCGAGACGGGCGCCAAGTCGCTGGTCTTCGGCACCTCGGTCTTCTTCCGCACCCACCCCAAGGGCGGCCTCAGCCAGGCCGCCCGGGCACTGATGTGGGCCGCCCCGGCCGGTGAGGCGGTCGAGGCCCCCGAGGCGGTCCGGCCCGACTCGGTGACCACGCTCGAGGCGGAGGCCAAGAACAAGCGCAAGGCGGTCGTGACCGTCGGCGTCGAGATCGACGGGGCCCCCGGCACCGGCACCGTGGTCGTCAAGGACAGGGGCGAGCGCGTCGACGTGCTCACCCTCGAGCCCGGCGACGACGGCACCGTCACGGTGACCCTGAAGCTCGGCACGGGACGCCACAAGCTGAAGGCCGTGCGCAAGGGCGACGACGTCGCCAAGCGCAGCGTCTCGGCCCCCGTGGTGCTGCGCCTGGGCTGAGCCCCGAGCACCAGATGACGACGGACCCGCTTGGCAACTCCTGCCAGGCGGGTCCGTCCATCGTGGTGGCAACGCACGGTGCCCGCCCCGGGCGTCGTCCCTAGGGTCGGGGCATGAGGGTCCTGGTCGCGCTCGGCGGCAACGCGATGACCGGGCCCGACGGCTCGGCGCGACCCGGCGACCAGATCGCCGCCGCCCGGGGGGCCGCCGCCGCCGTGGCCGCCCTGGTCGCCGCGGGCCACCAGGTGCTGCTCACCCACGGCAACGGCCCCCAGGTCGGCAACCTGCTGGTCAAGAACGAGCTGGCGGCGAGCGTGGTGCCGCCGGTGCCGCTCGACTGGTGCGGCGCGCAGACCCAGGCCACGCTCGGCTTCGTGCTCGTGAACGCCCTCGAGGCGGCCCTGGCCGAGCACGGCCTCTCCACCCCGACGGCAGCCCTGGTCACCCGCACCCTGGTCGAGCGCGACGACCCCTGCTGGGCGCGGCCCACCAAGCCCATCGGCCGCTTCCTTCCCGAGACCGACGCCCGGGTGCTCGTCGAGCACGGCGAGACCTGGGAGCCCCGCGGCGAGCGCGGGTGGCGCCGGGTGGTCGCCTCGCCCGAGCCGGTGCAGGTCCTCGACGCGCCGGCGGCCGCCGCCCTCGCGGCCGCGGGGTACGTCGTCGTGGTCGCCGGCGGCGGGGGAGTGCCGGTGGTGCGGGAGGCCGACGGCAGCCTGCGCGGCGTCGAGGCCGTCGTCGACAAGGACCTGGCCGCAGCCGTGCTGGCCCGGGCCCTGGGCGCCGACGTGCTCGTCATCGGCACCGACGTGCCCGCCGCGGTGCTCGGCTTCGAGGGCCCCGACCCGCGCCCGCTGGGACGGGTCGACACCCGGGCGCTGCGCGCCCACGCCGCCGAGGGCCACTTCGCCAGCGGCTCGATGGGCCCCAAGGTCGAGGCCGCCTGCCGCTTCGTCGAGGCCGGGGGCCGGCACGCCGCGATCACCGACCTCGCCCACCTCGTGCCCGCCGCCGAGGGCGGCGCCGGCACCGTCGTCGTACCCACCCGTCCCTGAGAGGAACCGCCATGCCGCACGCCATCGAGGTCCGCAAGGTCCCGATCCACTCCGTCGCCGACGCCAGCGAGCTGGAGAGGCTGCTCGACGAGGGGGTGCTCGAGGCCTCGCGCGTCGTCGCGATCATCGGCAAGACCGAGGGCAACGGCGGCGTCAACGACTACACCCGCATCATCGCCGACCGTGCCTTCCGCGAGGTGCTGGTCGCGCGCGGCGCCGCGCCCGAGGCCGTCGCCCAGGTGCCGATCGTGTGGTCCGGCGGCACCGACGGCGTGATCAGCCCGCACGCGACGATCTTCGCGACCCTTCCGGAGGGGGCCGTCGAGCCGCCCCGGGACCCCGAGGAGAAGCGGCTGACGGTCGGCTTCGCCATGAGCGAGGTGCTGGCCCCCGAGGAGATCGGCCGGGCCGGGATGGTCACCAAGGTCGCCGACGCGGTGCGGGTGGCGATGGAGCGGGCCGGCATCAGCGACCCCGCCGACGTGCACTACGTGCAGACCAAGACCCCGCTGCTGACGCTGAGCACCATCGCCGACGCCAAGGCGCGCGGCCACGACGTGTTCACCGAGGACACGCTCTACTCGATGGACGTCTCCAACGGCGGCACCGCGCTGGGCGTCGCCGTGGCCCTCGGAGAGATCGAGATGCCCGCCGACGAGCAGGTGCTCAAGGACCGCTCGCTCTACTCCTCGGTGGCCTCCTGCTCCTCGGGCGTCGAGCTCGACCGCGCCCAGGTGGTGGTGGTCGGCAACGCGGCCGGGGTCGGTGGCCGCTACCGCATCGGCCACTCGGTGATGCGCGACGCCCTCGACGCCGACGGGCTGTGGGAGGCGATCCGCGACGCCGGGCTCGACCTGCCCGAGCGCCCGCACCACAGCGACCTCGACGGCCGCCTGGTCAACCTGTTCCTCAAGTGCGAGGCGTCGCAGGACGGCACCGTGCGCGGTCGGCGCAACGCGATGCTCGACGACTCCGACGTGCACTGGCACCGCCAGATCAAGGCCGCCGTGGGTGGGGTCACCGCCGCCGTCACCGGCGACCCGGCCGTCTTCGTCTCCGTCTCCGCCGCCCACCAGGGTCCCGACGGCGGCGGGCCCGTCGCGGCGATCGTCGACCTGGGCTGAGCCGCGATCAGGAGTCGAGCCAGGCCTTGACGGCCTCGGTGTGCTCGCCGAGCCGTGGCGGGGGCAGGTGCGTGGAGCGTCCGCCCGAGTGGGCGGCGTCGTCGAAGCGCAGCGGCGACCCCGGCAGCCGGAGGCGGCCCAGGGTGGGGTGCTCGACGTCGAGCAGCAGGCCCTGCGAGCGGGTCTGCTCCCAGGAGTAGACGTCGTCGAGGGTGCGCACCTTGCCGCTGGGCACCCCGGCGGTGGCCAGCACCTCGAGCCAGTGCTCGGCGGGGTCGGTCGCGAAGTGCGCCTCGAGCAGGCCGGTCAGCGCGTCGCGGTGCGCCACCCGGTCGGCGTTGGTGGCGAAGCGGGGGTCGGTGGCGTCGAGGTCGAGCGCCGCGCAGAGGGCACGCCAGAGCCCCTCGGAGCCGCAGGCGATCTGGATCGCCGCGGTGCCGGTCTCGAAGAGCCCGTAGGGCGAGATCGAGGGGTGGTGGGCACCGGCCGGTCCCGGCACCTCGCCGGCCACGGTCCAGCGGGTGCCCTGGAAGGCGTGCACCCCCACCATGCCGGCCAGCAGCGAGGTGCGCACGACCCGTCCGCGACCGGTGCGCTCGCGCTCGTGCAGCGCGGCCAGCACGCCGAAGGCGCCGTTCATGCCGGCGACCAGGTCGGCGATCGGCACCCCGACCTTGGTGGGGGTCCCGCTGCCGGTCAGCGACATCAGCCCGCCCTCGCCCTGCGCGATCTGGTCGTAGCCGGCGCGCTGCGCCTCGGGGCCGTCGTGGCCGAAGCCGGTGATCGAGAGCACCACCAGGCGCGGGTTGAGCGCGTGCAGTCGCTCGGTGCCGAAGCCCAGGCGCTCCAGCACCCCGCCCCGGTAGTTCTCCATCAGCACGTCGGCCCGCTCGACCAGGCGGGCCAGCACCTGCGAGTCCGCGGGGTCCTTGAGGTCGAGGACCACCGACTCCTTGTTGCGGTTGGCGGAGAGGAAGTACGTCGACTCGCGCGCCTCGTCGGGTCCCACGAACGGCGGTCCCCAGGCGCGGGTGTCGTCGCCGGCGGGCGGCTCGACCTTGATCACCCGGGCACCCTGGTCGGCCAGCATCATCGCCGCGTGCGGCCCGGCCAGCGCGCGGGTCAGGTCGATCACGATCACGTCGCTCAGGGGGCCGTCCATGCGCCGAGCCTGCCACGCCGGGCCGGGCCGCGGCGGCTGTCGGTGCCGGGTGGTCGAATGGTCGCCATGAGGAGCCCCGCCGCGACCACCACCTACCGGCTCGCCGCGCCGCAGCAGGCGGCGGCGGTGCCGACGCTCGACGAGCACCAGCGCCGGGTGCTGGAGCACCCGGGCGGGCCGCTGCTGGTGCTGGCGGGGCCGGGCACGGGCAAGACCACGACGCTGGTCGAGACGATCGTGCACCGCATCGAGCAGGGCGCCCGGCCCGAGCAGGTGCTGGCGCTGACGTTCTCGCGCAAGGCCGCCGAGCAGCTGCGCGACCGGGTCACCGCCCGCCTGGGCCTGACCTCGGCGGTGGCGATCGGCACCACCTTCCACTCCTTCGCCTACGGCCTGATCCGCCAGCACCAGCCGGCCGAGCTCTACGAGGGCCCGCTGCAGCTGCTCAGCGCCCCCGAGCAGGACGTCGTGCTCCAGCAGCTGCTCACCGACGCCCCCGAGTCGGTGCGCTGGCCCGAGGGGCTGCGCCACGCCGTCGGCACCCGCGGCTTCGCAGGCGAGGTGCACGCCGTGCTGGCCCGGGCCCGCGAGAAGGGGCTCGACGGCGAGGAGCTGCGCCGTCTGGGAGCCGAGTCCGGGCGCGCTGAGCTGGTCGCGGCCGGGTGGTTCCTCGACCAGTACCTCGACGTGCTCGACTCGCGCGGGGCCATCGACTACGCCGACCTCATCCGGCGGGCCGCGATCCTGGCCGAGGAGCACCGCGACGAGCTGCGCGCCACCTACCGCCACGTCTTCGTCGACGAGTACCAGGACACCGACCCCGGCCAGGTGGCGCTGCTCCAGGCGCTGGCCGGCGACGGGCGCGACATCACCGTGGTCGGCGACCCGCACCAGTCGATCTACGCCTTCCGCGGGGCCGAGGTGCGCGGCATCCTGGAGTTCCCCACCACCTTCCCCCGGCGCGACGGCAGCCCCGCGGGCACGGTCGTGCTGCGCGGCACGCGCCGCTTCGGCGCCTCGCTGCTGCGCTGCTCGCAGCGGGTCGCGGCGCGGCTGCCGCTGATCGGCACCATCGAGAGCGGGGCCCGCGACGACTTCCTGGCCCCGGTGCCGGTCGGCGACCACGGCGACGGCCGGGTGCAGGTGCTGACCTACGACACCGAGCGGGCCGAGGCCGAGCACCTCGCCGACCTGCTGCGCCGTGCCCACCTCGAGGGCGGCGTCGCATGGGACGACATGGCCGTGCTGGTGCGCTCGGGGCGCACCTCGATCCCCGGGCTGCGCCGCTCGCTGCTGGCCGCCGGCGTGCCGGTGGAGGTCGCCGGCGACGACACCCCGCTGGTCGGCGAGCCCGCCGTTCGCACCCTCGTCGACGCGCTGACGGCGGTGCTGCACCTCGACGACGACGACCCGCGCAGCGTCGACCACCTCGACGCGCAGCACGCGCAGGCCCTGCTCCACTCCCACCTGGCCGGTCTCGACGCGGCCGACGTGCGGGTGCTGGCCCGGCTGCTGCGCACGCGCGAGAAGCAGCGGGTCGCCGAGGCCGACGAGGGCGCGGCCCCGCGCAGCTCTCCCGAGCTGCTGCGCGCGGCCGTCGTCGACGAGGGCGTGCTCGACGACCTCGCCGGTGCCCCTGGCGCCGACCTGCCTGCGGTGGCGCGGGCCGCGCGACTGGCGCGCCTGCTGCGCGAGGCGCGCGTCCTGGTGGAGGAGGGTGCCTCGGCCGAGGAGCTGCTCTGGCACCTGTGGTCGGGCACCGACTGGCCGGCCCGCCTGCAGTCCGCCTCCACCCGCGGCGGCCAGGGCGGGCGCACCGCCCACCGCGACCTCGACGCCGTGTGCGCCCTCTTCGACGAGGCGGCCCGGGTCGAGGAGCGCCGCGGGCACACCGGCCTGGCCTCCTTCCTCTCCACCCTGGTGGCCCAGCAGATCCCCGCCGACACCCTGGCCGAGCAGGGCATCCGCGGCGAGGCCGTGCGGCTGCTGACCGCCCACCGCTCCAAGGGCCTCGAGTGGCGCCTGGTGGTCGTGGCACACGTGCAGGAGGAGGGCTGGCCCGACCTGCGCCGCCGCTCCACGCTGCTGCAGGCCGACCGGATCGGCAGCGGCCACCTGGTGCCCCCGACATCGGCGCGCGAGCTGCTCGCCGACGAGCGACGGCTCTTCTACGTCGCCTGCACCCGGGCCCGCGAGCGCCTGGTCGTGACGGCGGTCGCCTCGCCCGACGAGGACGGGGAGCAGGCCTCGCGCTTCCTCGCTGAGCTCGGCCCGACCCCCCAGCACGTGCAGGGGCGGCCCCGGCGGCCGCTGTCGCTGGCCGGGCTGGTCGCCGAGCTGCGGCGCACCGTCGCCGACGACACCCAGTCCGAGGTGCTGCGCCACGCGGCCGCCGAGCGCCTGGCCCGCCTGGGCGCCCAGCACCGCGAGGGCACGGCGTGGGTGCCGGCCGCCGACCCCGCCACCTGGTGGGGCACCCGCGCCTTCACCGCCTCCGCGCAGCCGGTGCGCGAGCCCGACGAGCCGGTGCGGCTCTCCGCCAGCGCGCTGACCACGCTCGAGCAGTGCCCGGCGAAGTGGTTCCTGGAGTCCGAGGCCGGGGGCGCGCGGGCCGCCACCCAGGCCCAGGGCTTCGGCAACGTCGTGCACGCCCTGGCCGACCGGATCAGCCGCGGCGAGGTCGACCTGTCGGGTCCCGACCCCGTCGAGGCGCTGATGGAGCACGTCGACGCCGTCTGGTCGCGCCTGCCCTTCCGCACCCCCTGGTCGGGCGGGCGCGAGCGCGAGGAGGTGCGCAAGGCCCTGACCCGGTTCCTGGCCTGGCACCAGCGCCCCGAGGCGCGCGAGGTGCTGGCCACCGAGCAGCGGATCAGCACCAGGGTCGAGCTGCCCGACGGCCAGCAGGTGCACCTGCACGGCTACGCCGACCGGCTCGAGGTCGACGCGGAGGGCCGGGTGGTCGTCATCGACCTCAAGACCAGCAAGTACAAGCCGACGGGGGAGGAGATCACGGTGCACCCCCAGCTGGGCCTCTACCAGCTCGCCGTCGAGCACGGCGCGGTCGACGAGGTCCTGACCGAGCGACGCGGCGAGCCCTCGACCGCCCCGCCCGGCGGCGCCGAGCTGTGGCAGCTGCGCCACGAGGCGCGCGGCCGGCTGACCGTCCAGACCCAGGCGCCCCAGGAGCCCGACGAGCAGGGCGTCCGCACGATCGAGCACCAGCTGATGGCGGCCGCGCGAGCGGTGCGCGAGGAGGACTTCGTGGCCCGGCCCGGCAAGCACTGCGACTTCTGCGACTTCCAGCCCCTCTGCCCGGCCAAGACCTCGGGGACGGTCCTGTCGTGAGCACCGTCGAGAGCGCCGTCGAGAGCGCCGTCGTGAGCGCGCCGTGCATCCGTGAGGTGCACACCCCCGAGGACCTGCGCCAGATCATGCAGGCCGACTTCCCGCCCAGCCCCGAGCAGTGGGAGGCGATCCGCGCGCCCCTCGAGCCGGCCGTCGTGGTGGCCGGCGCCGGCTCGGGCAAGACGACGCTGATGGCCGCGCGCGTGGTCTACCTCGTGGTGACCGGCCAGGTGCGCCCCGACGAGGTCCTCGGCCTGACCTTCACCACCAAGGCCGCCAGCGAGCTGCGCCAGCGCATCCGCGACGCCCTCGAGCGCGCCGGCTTCGGCCCGGGCGGCCACGACGGCCACGACGGCGGGGGGCGCGAGGCGCAGGACGAGGAGGCCGTCGAGCTGCTCGAGCCCACGGTGTCGACGTACAACGCCTATGCCTCGGCGCTGCTCTCCGAGCACGGTCTGCGCATCGGCCACGAGCCCGACACCCGGGTGATGGCCGACGCGTCGCGCTACCAGCTGGCCGCCCGGGTCATCGACCGGCACACCGGCCGCGTCGAGCTGCTCTCCGACAGCCCGCGCCACGTGATCGACTACGTGCTGCGCCTCGAGGGCGCGCTGAGCGAGCACCTGGTCGACGTCGCTGCCCTGCGCGCCTTCGACGCCGCGCAGGCGCCCCGCTTCGCCGAGGCGCTGCTGGCCGGGACGAAGAAGACCCGCGACGACGTCGCCAGCGCCTTCGCCCGCCGCGCCGAGGCCCTCGACCTGGTCGAGGAGTACCGCCGGCTCAAGCACGCGCTGGGGCTGATGGACTTCTCCGACCAGATCGCGCTGGCCGCCCGGTTGGCCGAGAGCCACGCCGAGGTCGGCGAGCAGGAGCGCGAGAAGTTCAAGGTGGTGCTGCTCGACGAGTACCAGGACACCTCGGTGGCCCAGGCCCGGATGCTGCGCCGGCTCTTCGGGGGCGGCCACCCGGTGATGGCGGTGGGCGACCCCAACCAGGCGATCTACGGCTGGCGCGGCGCGTCGGTCTCCAACATCCTGCGCTTCGGCGAGGACTTCCCCCGCGGCGACGGGGGCGAGGTGGCGCGGTTCCGGCTCAGCGTCAACCGCCGCTCCGACACTCGCATCCTCGACGTCGCCAACGCGCTGGCCGACCCGCTCTACCGCCAGTTCCCGATGGTGGCGCCGCTGCGCTCGGGCACCACCGCCCAGGGCGTCGTCGACGTGGCCGTGCACGAGACGTACGCCGAGGAGCTGGGCTGGCTCGCCGAGCAGGTGCAGGCGGCCCACCGGGCCGGGACGCCGTGGCGTGAGGTCGGGGTGCTGGTGCGCGACAACGCCCACGCCGCCGACGTCTTCGACGCGCTCAGCGCCGCCGAGGTGCCGGTGGAGATCGTGGGCCTCAGCGGCCTGCTGCGGCTGCCGGAGGTCGCCGAGGTGCTCGCGACGCTGACCCTGCTGGAGGACCTCACCGCCAACGCCGACCTGCTGACCTTGCTGACGGGCCCGCGCTGGGCGGTGGGCCCGCGCGACCTGGCGCTGTTGGGCCAGCGCGCCGAGGAGCTCGCCGGGGCCCGGCGCGGGCGCGCGGGCGCCGGCGACCAGGCGCTGGGCCAGGAGCTCGAGCAGGCGGTCTCGGGCGCCGACCCCACCGAGGTGCCGGCGCTGTGCGACGCGCTCGACGACCCGGGCGAGCGGCCCTACTCGGCCGCGGCCCGTGAGCGCTTCGCCCTGCTGGCCGCCGAGCTGCGGATGCTGCGCGGGCACGTCGGCGAGCCGCTGCTCGAGCTGGTGCGCCGCATCATCGAGACCTGCGGCATCGACCTCGAGCTGGCCGCCTCGGTCAGCGAGGCCGCGCGGGCCCGCCGCGACAACCTCGACATCTTCGTCAAGGCGGTCGCGGACTTCCAGGCCATCGACGGCTCGGTGAGCCTGACCTCGCTGCTGGCCTGGCTGCAGGCCGAGGACGAGCTCGGCAACGGTCTCGACGCCGCCACCCCGTCGGAGGCCGACTCGGTCAAGCTGCTCACGGTGCACCGCGCCAAGGGCCTGGAGTGGGACGTGGTCTTCCTCGTCGGCACCTGCCGCGACAAGTTCCCGCACACCCGCAGCCGCGGCCTGTGGCCGCGCCGCCTCGAGATGCTGCCGACGCCGCTGCGCGGCGACGAGCGCGACCTGCCCCAGCTGCGCGGCCACGACGCCGAGGCGCTCAAGCGCCTCGAGACCGACACCAAGGAGCACGAGGCCACCGAGGAGCTGCGGCTGGGCTACGTGGCCTTCACCCGCGCGCGGCACCGGTTGGTCGTCTCGTCCTACGTGTGGACCGAGGGGCGCAAGGGCGGCCTGGGCCCCTCGCCCTACCAGGTCGTCGTGCGCGACTTCCTGGCGCTGGCCGACGTGGCGCCCCTGGCCTGGCGCGAGTGCCCCGACAAGAGCGAGGTCAACCCCCTGCTGCAGGCCGAGGTGCCCGAGCACCCCTGGCCGGTCACCGAGCACACCGCCGAGGCGCTGCGCCGGCTCGCGGCCGCCGAGCTCGTCGCCGAGGCCGTCGACGAGCTCGAGTCCGGGCGCGGCGGCGCGTGGGACCAGCAGGCCGACCTGGTCGAGCGCTCGGTCCTCGACACCTGGGACGACGAGCTCGAGCGGCTCCTGGCCGAGGCACGGCGCGAGCGCAGCCCCGAGGTCGAGGTGCCGCTTCCGGGCAGCATCTCCGTGACCGCGCTGTCGCGGCTGCGCGACGACCCCGAGACGTTCGCGCGCGAGCTGGTCCGCCCGATGCCGCGCCCGCCGTCGCCGGCGGCCCGCTTCGGCACCCGCTTCCACGCCTGGGTCGAGGCCCGCTTCGGCCAGCAGCCGCTGCTCGACCCCGACGAGCTGCCCGGGCGCGGAGACGAGGGCATCGACGACGCGGCCGACCTCGAGGAGCTGGTGCGCCGCTTCGAGGAGGGCCCCTTCGCCGACCGGGTGCCCTACGCGGTCGAGGCGCCGTTCGCGCTGGTGCTCGCCGGGCAGGTGGTGCGCGGCCGCATCGACGCGGTCTTCCGCGAGCCGGACGGCTCGTTCCTGCTCGTGGACTGGAAGACCAACCGCCGCGCCGACGCCGACCCGCTCCAGCTCGCGCTCTACCGCACCGCGTGGGCCGAGCTCGAGGGCCTGGCGCCCGACGAGGTCCGCGCCGGCTTCTACTACGTGCGCACCGGCGACCTCGTCGAGCCCCTCGACCTGCCGGGCCGGGAACGGCTCGAGGCGCTGCTGACCGGGTCGGAGGGGGGCGTAGAGGGTCGTAGAGTCGGGGGATGAGCGTGGAGCAGCGGGTCGTCGTCGTGGTCGGGGCCGGGCCGGGCGTCAGCGGGTCGCTGGCGCGTCGCTGCGCCGCCGACGGCTGGGCGGTCGGCCTGGTCGGCAACGACGAGAGCGCCCTCGAGGACCTGGCCTCGACGCTGGTGCCGGCGCGGGTCGAGCGCCGGGTCGCCGACGTCTCCGATCCGGTGACCGGGGGCGGGGCGGTCGCCGACCTGGGGCGCCGGCTGGGGCGCATCGACCTGCTGCACGTCAACCCGAGCGCCTACCGCGAGGCCGACCCGCTGCACCTCGACGTCGAGGGGCTGCTCGACGACGTGCGGCTCGGCGTCGGGGCGCTGCTGGTGGCCGTGCAGGCCGCGCACCCCTACCTGCGCCCGGGCTCGCGGGTCACCGTCACCGGCTCGATGGCCGCCGACGAGCCGTCGGCCGCAGCCGCGTCGTTGGGCGTGCAGAAGGCCGGCGTGCGCAACCTGGTGCGCTCCCTCGACGCGACCCTGGCCCCTGAGGGGGTGCGCGCGGTCTCGGTGACCGTGCGCGGCGCGCTGGCCCGCGAGGGCACCTTCAGCCACGACGCGGTCGCCGAGGCGATCTGGCAGGCCGCCCACCAGGAGGCCGCGGACTGGCGCCCCGAGGTGTCCTACCCGGCCTGAGCCGCGCCGTCGCGGCCCACACGCAGGGCGGAGACGACACCGGCGGCCGCGTGCCGCCCCGCGCGGTTGGCCCCGATGGTGCTGGCCGAGGGGCCGTAGCCGACCAGCTGCACCCGCGGGTCGTCGACCGCGGTGGTGCCGCGCCCGTCGAGCCGGATCCCGCCCTCGCGGGTGCGCAGGTGCAGCGGCGCGAGGTGGCGCACCGCCGGGCGGAAGCCGGTGGCCCACAGCACTGCCTGGGCCGGCTCGAAGCGGCCGCCGGCCCAGCGCACGCCGTCGCGCTCGAGCGAGGCGAACATCGGCTGCCGGTCGTAGGCGCCGAGCGCGGCCGCGGCCCGCTCCTGCTCGCGCAGGGCCAGCCCGGTCACGCCCACCACGCTGGCGGGCGGCAGTCCGCGGCGCACCCGGTCCTCGACCAGCGCCACCGCGGCCCGCCCGGCCTCGCTGGTGAAGTCGTCGGTGCGCCACACCGGCTCTCGCCGGGTGACCCACAGGGTGTCGGTGACCAGCGCGACCTCGCCGAGCAGCTGCACCGCCGAGGCGCCGCCGCCGACGACGACGGTGCGGCGGCCGCGGAACGCCTCCGCGCCGGGGTAGCCGCGCGTGTGCACCTGGAGCCCGGCGAACCCGGCGGCGCCGGGGTAGGCCGGCACGTAGGGCTGCGACCACGTGCCCGAGGCGTTGACCAGCGTGCGGGTCAGCCAGGTGCGCTCGCCGGCGTGCACGCTCAGCAGTGCCCCGGGGCCGTCGGTGACCCGGTCGACGCGCACCGGGCGCAGCACCGGCAGCGCGTGCCGGCGCTCGTAGTCGGCGAAGTAGGCCGGCACCGCACGGTTGGCCGGCCGGTCGTCGCGGCCGGGCGCCCCGGGCCCGGTCGCCGGGGCGCGAGGGTCGTGCGGGAGCTCGTGCACGCCGTGCACGTCGGCCATCGACAGCGAGTCCCAGCGGTGCTGCCACGCGCCGCCCGGGGCCGCGGCGGCGTCGAGCACCAGGTGCCGGACGCCGCGCCTGCCCAGGTGGAAGGAGGCCGAGAGCCCCGCCTGGCCGGCGCCGACCACGATGCTGTCCCAGATCTCCACCCCGGTGGAACGCGCCCCGGGGTCCCGGTGTTCCGGCCCGTCCCGCGCGCTACCGTCGCGCCCGTGAGCTACCCGCACCAGATGATGGCCGCCGACCCGCACGACCGCGTCGCGCTGCACCGCACCGACGACGCCTGGCTCGACGAGCGCTGGGCCGACCCGGGGAGCCGGGTCCTGGTGGTCTCGGGCACCCGCATCCGCCCTGTCGAGGGCCGCGTCGAGTGGGTGGCGCCGGCTGAGGCACCCGAGGGCCTGCGGGTGCTGCTGGGGGAGTGGGAGGGCCGGGCCTGGTTCGCGGTCGTGACCGACGCGGGCCTCTCGCGCCAGGGCGAGGGCTGGGTGCCGCTACGCGGGCTGCTGCCCTCGCTGGCCGACGACGCGCTGGCCTACGCCCCCTTGGTCTTCCACGCGCTGGGCCTGGCCGAGTGGCTCTTCGTGACCCGCTTCTGCCCGCGCTGCGCGGGCGACCTCGAACCCCGCAAGTCCGGCCACGAGCTGGTGTGCACGCGCTGCGGCAAGACGCAGTTCCCGCGCACCGACCCCGCGGTGATCATGGTCGTCGCGCACGGCGAGCCGGGCAGCGACGACGAGCGCTGCCTGCTGGGGCGCCAGTCGGTGTGGCCCGAGGGCCGGTTCTCCACGCTGGCCGGCTTCTGCGAGCCCGGCGAGAGCCTCGAGGACGCGGTGCGCCGCGAGGTCCTCGAGGAGACCGGCGTCCACGTCGGCGAGGTCACCTACTTCGGCAACCAGCCGTGGCCGCTGCCGGCGAGCCTGATGGTCGGCTTCACGGCCCGGGCGACCAGCACCGCCATCGAGGTCGACCACGACGAGCTCGAGGACGCGCGCTGGTTCACCCGTGCCGAGATGCGCGAGCAGGCCGAGGCCGGCAGGCTGGTGCTGCCGGGCGGGGTCTCCATCAGCCGCTCGCTGGTCGAGCACTGGTACGGCGGCCCGCTGCCCGGCCACTGGTGAGGCGCGCCCGGCCTGGCCGCGCGGTCAGGCCAGGGCAGCCAGCTTGTCCTTGACCTGCACCAGGGAGGGGTTGGTCATCGCGCTGCCGTCGGAGAAGACCAGCGTCGGCACCGTCTGGTTGCCGTTGTTGACCTCCATGACGACGTCGGCGGCCGCGGGGTCCTGCTCGATGTCGACGATGGTGAAGGGGATGCCCTCGCGGTCGAGCTGCGACTTCAGGCGGTGGCAGTAGCCGCACCACGGGGTGCTGTACATCGTGAACCCGGTCGTGGGGGTGGTCTCCACAGGTGCTTCGGTGCTCATCTCGGGCTGTCGCCTCCGGCATCTAGGGTGTGATCGGTCCCCACACCAACCACGTCCGAAGCGGAGTTGTTCCCCCTGATGCCCGACCCCGACGCCCTGCTCACCGCGCTCGACCCCGAGCAGCGCCAGGTCGCGGAGGCGCTGCGCGGCCCGGTGCGGGTGCTGGCCGGTGCCGGCACCGGCAAGACCCGGGCGATCACCCACCGCATCGCCTACGGCGTCGCCTCGGGGGTCTACACCCCCACCGAGGTCCTCGCGGTCACCTTCACGACCCGCGCGGCCGGCGAGATGCGCCAGCGGCTGCGCTCGATGGGCGCCGGTGCGGTGCAGGCGCGCACCTTCCACGCCGCCGCGCTGCGCCAGCTGCGCTACTTCTGGCCCCACGTGCACGGCACCGAGCTGCCCCGCCTGACGGAGTCGAAGATCCCGCTGCTGGCCGGCGCCGCGCGCCGCCAGCGGCTGCGGGTCGACCAGGCGCTGCTGCGCGACCTGGCCTCCGAGGTCGAGTGGGCCAAGGTCAGCAACGTCCACCCCGACGACTACGCCCGGGTCGCCACCCGACGCGGGCGCAGCGTCACCGGTCACGACGCCGAGACCGTCGCGCGGGTCTTCGCCGCCTACGAGGACGTCAAGCGCGGCGAGGGCCGCATGGACATGGAGGACATCCTGCTGCTGACCGCCGGGATGCTCGCCGAGGACGAGCGGGTGGCCGCGCAGGTTCGCCGTCAGTACAAGTACTTCGTCGTCGACGAGTTCCAGGACGTCTCGCCGCTGCAGTCGGCGCTGCTGGACCTGTGGCTCGGCGGGCGCGACGAGCTGTGCGTGGTCGGCGACCCCGCGCAGACCATCTACTCCTTCGCCGGGGCCGACGCCGACTACCTGCGCGACTTCCCCACCAAGCACGCCGGCACCACGTCGGTCGAGCTGGTCCGCAACTACCGCTCGACCCCCGAGGTCGTCTCCGCGGCCAACGCGCTCCTCGAGGGCTCGGCCACCACCAGCGTCTCGCTGCGCTCCCAGCGCCCCTCGGGCCGCGCGGTCGACTACCGCTCGGCCTCCGACGAGGTCGCCGAGGCCGAGGCGGTCGCCGCGCGGATCCTGCAGCTGCGCGAAGCGGGCACCTCCCTGGGCGAGGTCGCCATCCTGTTCCGCATCAACGCCCAGTCCGAGACCTTCGAGGAGGCGCTGGCCGCGCGCAAGATCCCCTACGTGATCCGGGGCGCGGCCCGCTTCTTCGACCGCCCCGAGGTGCGCGAGGCGGTGACCCGCATCCGCGGCGCCGCGCGCAGCGGCGAGGGGGAGGAGCTCGTCGAGCTCGTGCGCTCGACGCTGGCCGGGATGGGCTGGACCTCGGCGCCGCCGACCGGGCGGGGCCAGACCCGGGACCGCTGGGAGTCCTGGCAGGCGCTGGTCGACCAGGCCGAGGAGTTCGCGGCAGGGGAGGGCAAGGGCCACGCCGACCCCGCCGGCGCCTTCGTCGACGACCTCGACCGCCGCGCCGCCGAGCAGCACGCCCCGGTGGCCGAGGGCGTCACCCTGGCCACCTTCCACGCCGCGAAGGGCCTGGAGTGGGACCACGTCTTCCTCTGCGGGCTGCAGGACGGCACCCTGCCCATCACCTACGCCGACACCCCGGCGGCGGTCGAGGAGGAGCGCCGGCTGCTCTACGTCGGCATGACCCGCGCACGGCTCGAGCTCTCGTGCTCGTGGTCGCTGGCGCGCAACCCCGGCGGCCGGGGCTCCCGCAAGCCCTCGCGGTTCCTCGACCCGCTGCTGCCCGACGAGGCCCGACCGCGGCCCGCGGGGTCGACGCGGGCCGGTCGCGCGATGAGCTGCCGCGAGTGCGGGACCCCGCTGCGCACCCCGGCCGACAAGAAGCGGGCGCGGTGCGAGGACTGCCCGGCCTCCTACGACGAGGAGCTCTACGAGCGGCTGCGCGAGTGGCGCAAGGAGCGCGCCGGCGAGGAGAAGGTGCCGGCCTTCGTGGTCTTCTCCGACGCCACCCTCGAGCTGATCGCCGAGCAGAAGCCGCAGACCCCCGAGGCGCTGCTGCGCATCAGCGGGATCGGGCGCCAGAAGCTTGACCGCTACGGCGAGGACGTGCTCGGCCTCGTGGGCTGAGCGGGCGTTTCACGCCCTGCTGACGGGGTCCGCAGAAAGTTCTCGAGAAATAGTCAATAAATGGTTTGCCCCTTACACGAGGGGGCGGCTAGTTTACTCAGCACCAGCAAACGCGCACCTGGGCAGTGACGACGCCCGCGCACGAGACCACGAGGAGGTGGAGCAGATGTTCAGCACTCAGATCGCGATGACGGCCATGACCGCCGCGACGACTGCGCGCCCGTACGGCACCCTCCTGCCCACGTCCGGTCACGTCGTCGATCGTGACCGTCGTGGCGTCATCGGCGCCGTGAAGGGCCAGGCCGGCTTCGCCGCCGCCCGGGGGACCTCTGCCTGGAGACCACCGACCTGCTGAGAGCAGTCGTCGAGAGCCTCCAGGCCGCGGAACCCGAAACCGGGATCCGCGGCCTTTGTCTTTGCCACCAGCGGCCCACCCAGTTGTTTCCCACCCGCTACCAGGTCGACAAGGAGGTGACATCCATGACCATCAGCGTTCTCGACCGCGTCGCCGAGGCCCTGCCCGCCGAGCAGATGCCCTGCCGGGTCGCCAACCCCGAGCTCTGGTTCGCCGAGTCCCCCCAGGACGTCGAGCGTGCCAAGGCGCTCTGTCTCGACTGCCCCGTGCGCCAGCTGTGCCTGGCCGGGGCCCTCGAACGGCGTGAGCCCTGGGGCGTGTGGGGCGGTGAGCTCTTCCTCCAAGGCGTCGTGATCCCGCGCAAGCGGCCCCGAGGCAGGCCCCGCAAGGACGAGCAGGCGGCCTGAGCCCCCAGCAGCACCCTTTCCCGCAGCACCCATGCACCAGTCACAGAGAGACGACCACCATGCACATCCAGCCAGACACCCTCGCCGCGGCGCAGATCAGCGCCCGGCTCGACGAGGCAGGACGACGGCGACGCCATCACGAGCTGGCTCGCGCGCACCGCTTCAGCCGACGTGCTGAGCGTGCCGCGGCCCAGGCCCGCACCGCCTTCGCCCGGGCGCTCTGAGCGCCACCACCTCGTCTGGGAGACAGAGACACCATGACCACGCACACGAACCGGAGCAACGACATGAGCTTGATGAACGAAGATCTGGCCCGCGCACAAATGGCCGCGCGCCTGGGAGAGGCGCATTCCCTTCGCCGCGGCCACCAGCTGGCCCGGGCCCAGCGACTGAGCCGCAAGGCCGAGGCCGCCGCCCAGCAGGCGCGCCTGGCCCTCGCCCGGGCGCTGTAGCAGCACGGAGCCGGGCACGACACCTGTCGTGCCCGGCTCCTGCGCGTCCGCGTCGCGCCACCTAGGGTGGAGGCCATGCGCACGTGTGACTTCTGCGGCCGGCAGGAGGACGACGAGGCCGCCACCTTGTCGTGGTCGACCGCCGTCGAGCGTGGGCGCACCCGCGTCTTCTGCGACACCTGCTCGCGCGAGCATCTGCGCGCCATGGAGGGCAAGCTCGACTCCGAGTGGTGGTGAGCAGGGCCGCTCAGGCCGAGGACAGCTCGTCCCACGCGCAGCCGCAGTGCGGGTGGCGCAGCAGGGCCGAGCGGACCGGCACCAGGTCGGGGCCCAGGGCCGTGGTCGCCGACCAGGTCGAGGGCCGCTGCCCGTCGAGGTGGCGCACCACGTCACGCACCGCCCACGCCACCGCCAGCCGCCGCAGCACGGGGTCGCTGGGCTCGGGAGCAGCAGCAGGCGCCCGCGCGCGCTGGGCGTGCTGGGCCAGCACGACCGCCCGGCGCGGGTCGCGGTCGCCGGCGTGCGCGTCGAGGCAGCGCAGGCAGGCCGTGCGCCCCGGCACCACGAACGGCCCGACCACGTAGGTCTCGAGGTGCGCGGTCACCAGGAGGTGTGCCACCTGCTCGCGCACCAGGTCGTCGACCAGCTCACGGTCGGGCTCGGAGCCGACCAGCAGGGCCAGGGTCGGCGGCCCGCCGCCGGGGGAGCACACCCCGACGCCCGACTCGCGCAGCACTGCGACGACCTCGGCGCAGGTGCCCGGCTCGCCCAGCACCTGCACCCGGACCCGCGCGCGCTCGCGCAGGCGCCGGGGTGCGTCGACCGGGGCCTCGCAGAACGACGCGGCCACCCCGGCCGCGTCGGGTCCGCCGCCCTCCCGCGCCTCCCGCAGGCCGGCGGCGAGCTCGTCGGCGTCGACCAGCAGCCCGGCCGCGGCCAGCAGCGCCAGCGCGCTCGCCCGGCGTGGACAGGGCGGCGGAGCGGCACCCGGCCCGGGGGCCTCGAGCGAGCGCAGCAGGGTGCGCACCTCGGGGTGGTCCTCCAGCACCACGCGCCGCGGCGCGGCCAGTCCGACCTGGAGGTGCCGGTCGTCGCGGCGGTAGACGCCGACGCCGGGCAGCAGCCGGGGCCGCGCGGGCAGTACCGATGGCAGTACCGGTGGCAGGCTCATGTGCCATTCCTACCGACTCCGCGCCGGCGCCGCCCCGGCTCTCCACAGGGCCGGTCTGGGCCGGTCTGGGCCGGTCTGGGCCGGTCTGGGTCAGGCCTTCCCGAGGATGCGGTTGAGGTTGGTGCCGCAGACCGGGCACACGGCCTTGGCCATGCGGGTGCCCTTGTCGTTGACCTTGACCTCGCCCTCCGCCTCGCGCTTCTCCTTGCACTTCACGCAGTAGAACTCGCCGCTCCAGGTCTCCGCCATGACGGCCTCCTCGTTGTCTGACTCGGGTCGCCGCGGCGGGTGCCGCCGGGCCGCCACGACCCTACGGCACCTAGGCTGCCCGGTGTGGCCGACCAGACCAGCCAGGAGCCGTACGACGAAGGACCGGTCGCCGCGCTGCGCCGGATCGCCTTCCTGCTCGAGCGTGGTCGCGAGGACACCTACAAGGTCAAGGCGTACCGCGGCGCGGCCGCGGCGATCCTGCCGATGGGCGAGGACGCGGTGGCCGCCGCGGTCGCCGACGGCACCCTGCGCCGCGTCGACGGCGTGGGTGCCAGCACCGCGACGGTCATCGAGCAGGCGGTGCGCGGGCAGCGTCCCGACCGGCTGGTGCGGGCCGAGGCCGAGCACGGCGGGCCGCTGGTGGAGGGCGGCGAGGAGCTGCACGCGCTGCTGCGCGGCGACCTGCACTCGCACTCCGACTGGTCCGACGGGGGCTCGCCGATCGAGGAGATGGCCTTCAGCGCCATCGAGCTCGGCCGGGAGTACCAGGTGCTCACCGACCACTCGCCCCGCCTCAAGGTCGCCCGTGGGCTCTCCGCCGAGCGGCTCGCCCGCCAGCTCGACGTGGTCGACGCGGTCAACGACCACCTGGCCGGCACCGGCTTCACGCTGCTCAAGGGCATCGAGGTCGACATCCTCGACGACGGCTCGCTCGACCAGAGCGACGAGATGCTCGACCGCCTCGACGTGCGGGTGGCCAGCGTGCACTCCAAGCTGAAGATGGAGCCCGAGGCGATGACGCGCCGGATGGTGGCAGCGGTGCGCAACCCGCGCGTCGACGTGCTGGGCCACTGCACCGGCCGCCTGGTCACCGGCGGACGCGGCACCCGCGCCGAGTCGACCTTCGACGCGCGCGCGGTCTTCGAGGCCTGCGCCGAGAGCGGCACCGCCGTCGAGATCAACTCCCGCCCCGAGCGGCGCGACCCCCCGACCCGGCTCCTCGAGCTGGCCCGCGACCTGGGCTGCCTGTTCTCCATCGACACCGACGCCCACGCCCCGGGACAGCTCGACTTCCTGGCCTACGGCGCCCAGCGCGCCGAGGCGGCCGGGATCGATCCGGAGCGGATCGTCAACACCTGGCCCAAGCAGCGCCTCCTGGAGTGGGCGAGCAGCTAACCTTCGGGGCATGGCGGTCCTGCCGGACTCCCGGCCAGACGACGACCCGCGCTCGGGGTCGGTCCCGTCCTGCCCGCCCGAGGTCGAGGTACGCCGCTCGGCCCGACGCCGCCGCACCGTGTCGGCGTACCGCGACGGCGGCCGGATCGTGGTGCTGGTGCCGGCCTCGCTGACCCGCGCCGAGGAGGCCGACTGGGTCGCGACCATGGTGGCGCGCATCGAGCGCTCCGAGCAGCGGCGCCGGCCCAGCGACGACGACCTGATGGATCGCGCGCGCAACCTGTCGGACCGCTACCTCGGCGGGCTCGCGGTGCCCGAGTCGGTGCGCTGGGTGGAGAACCAGTCGACGCGCTGGGGGTCGTGCACGCCGGGGGAGCGGACCATCAGGATCTCCTCGCGGCTGCAGCACATGCCGCAGTGGGTCGTCGACTACGTCATCGTGCACGAGCTGGCGCACCTGGTGGAGACCCACCACAACGAGCGGTTCTGGGCCTGGGTCGACAACTACCCGCAGGCCGAGCGCGCGAAGGGCTACCTGATGGGCTGGTCGGCGGCGCGCGACGAGGGCGACGAGCCCGACTGAGCGCCCAGGCGCGCACGGGCCAGCCGCACCAGCTCGACCAGGTCGGCCTCGGGGTCGGGCAGCGCGTCGACCGGCCACCACCGCAGGTCGAGGGACTCCTCGCTGAGCGCGTGCTGCTCGTCGGCGGCGAGCGCCACGAACCGTACGTCGAGGTGGTGCACCGGGCGCTCGGACGGGCCGCCGCAGAAGGGGACCGGGTGGGCGCTGAGCTGCACCGGGACCGGGTCGAGGCGCAGGTCGCCCAGCCCGGACTCCTCGGTGGCCTCGCGCAGCGCGGCCGCGGCCAGGCTCGGGTCGGCGTCCTCGCAGTGCCCGCCGAGCTGGAACCAGCGCCGCGCCTTGGCGTGCAGGGTCAGCAGCACCCGTTGGCGGTCGGCGCTGAGCACCAGGGTGCTGGCCGTCAGGTGGTCGGGGCGCCCCTCGCGGCGCAGCGCGTCGGGGTCGGCGCGCAGCTGCGCGACGTAGCGCTCACGCAGCTCCTCCTGGCCGGCGTCGGGGGCCGACCAGCCCGAGAGCAGCGCCAGCGCGTCGGCGTGGAGGCTCACTCGGGCTGGTCGCCGCGCTGCTCGTCGTCCGGCTCGTCGTCCGACTTCTCGCCACCGAGCAGCTTGGCCAGCTCGGCGTCGAAGTCGGCCTCGCTCAGCGCCTCGGGCGCGCTCGCCTCGTCGCGGAAGCCGAGCGGGTCGTCGAGGTCGGCCGAGGTCGGCAGCAGGTCGGGGTGGGTCCACACGCCGTCACGGGCCTCGGGGCCCTGGCGGGTGCGCAGCGAGCCCCACAGGGTGGAGGCGTCGCGCAGCCGGCGCGGCCGCAGCTCGAGGCCGACCAGCGCCGCGAAGGTCTCCTCGGCGGGGCCGCCGGCGGCGCGGCGGCGGCGTACGGCCTCCTGCAGCTTGGCAGCGGCCGGCATCTTGGCCTCGGTGGCCTGGCCCACCACCTCGTCGACCCAGCCCTCGACGAGGGCGAGCACGATCTCGAGGCGCTCGAGCGCGGCCACCTGCAGCGGCGACTTGGGCAGGTCGAAGAGCCCGCCCTCGAGCAGCTGCTGCACCGACTCGGGGTTGCTGGGGTCGACGCCGCGCATCTGCTCCTCGAGGCGCTCCTGGATGGCCTCGGTGTTGATGTCGATGCCGCGCCCGTAGTCCTTGACCGCACCGAGCACGTGCTCGCGCAGCCACGGCACGCTGCCATAGAGGCGCTGGTGGGCGGCCTCGCGCAGGGCCAGGTAGAGCAGCACGTCGTCGTAGCCCACGTCGAGGCCCTCGGCGAACGCCTCGATGTTGGCCGGCAGCAGCGCCGCACGGCCGGCGGGCGCGAGCGGCAGCCCGACGTCGGAGACGGAGAGCACCTCGGAGGCCAGGGTGCCGATGCCCGAGCCGGCCTGGGTGGCCAGCATCGAGCCCATGAAGGTGCCGAGCATGCCCAGCAGCGGGCCGCCCATGGCCTGCGCCTCCTCGGGCAGGGCGCCCGAGAGCGACTGGGTGGACTGCGCGGCGACCGGCTCGACCAGGCCGCGCCAGACCTCCTGGGTGCCCACGACCCACTCGGCGCGGCTCCAGGCGCTGGTGCTGGTGATCGCCGAGGGCAGGTCGGTGGCGGCGTCGAGCCAGTGGTCGGCCAGCCCCAGGGCGTCGGCGACCGCGTCCTTCTGGCGCTGCGACGGGCTGGGGTCGGGCTGCTGGGCCACGGTCTTGCGGGCGGTGTCGACCGCGAGGTCCCAGTTGACCGGGCCGTCGTAGGGCTGCATCAGCGACTGGATCTGGCTCATGATCTGGTTGAGGTCGGGCATCTTGCCGCCGAACATCGCGCTCAGGTCGGGCATCTGCCCGCCGGCGCCGCCCATGGCGCCCATCGGGCCGCCGGCACCGAAGAGGTGCTCGAACGGCGTGCCCTTGAAGGGGTTCTGCTGCTCGTCGTCGCCGTCTCCGGGGCCGTCCGCAGGCTTGTCAGTCATGGGGCCAGGCTACGCCGGGGCGCCCAAGGCCGGCAGGCCCCGGTGGGGGCACGCCGGCACGCCGTAGGCTCGGGTCGTGACCAGCAGCACGCCCCCTGTCGTCCGCCTCGTCGACCTGCGCGAGACCCCGCTCGAGGTCGAGGAGGTGCTGGCCGCGCTCGACGACGACGCCGCCGGCGGCCTGACCCTCTTCGTGGGCCGGGTGCGCGACCACGACGGCGGCAAGGGCGTCGTGGGTCTCGACTACTCCGCCCACCCCACCGCCCTGGACCGGCTGCGCCAGGTGTGCGAGCAGGTCGCGGCCGACCACGACGTGCAGGGCGTCGCCGCCCTGCACCGCACCGGCTCGCTGGCCATCGGCGACGTCGCCGTCGTGGTGGCCACCGTCGCCAGCCACCGCGGCCAGGCCTTCGCCGCCTCCCGCGACCTCATCGACACCCTCAAGTCCGAGGTGCCGATCTGGAAGCACCAGCGCTTCACCGACGGCCAGGACGAGTGGGTCGGCACCCCCTGACCCTCCGTCGGTCGAGCAGTGACGAGCGCCAGCGAGGAGCGTCGCCGAGACCCGGTGAGGGACGCGCCCTGCGTACGCCGATCGGTTGCGGGGTCTCGGCGACGCTCGAGCCTTCGGCCCTCGCTGCTCGACCGACGGTCGGCGTGGCAGCCGGGGGGAGCCGAGCGGGGTCCCTAGCCTGGGGGGGTGGAGATCCTGCTGTGGCTGCTGCCGGCCGTGCTGGTCACGGTCGCGGCGATGTGCTGGGTCGGCTGGGCCGGGCGCGACCCGCGGGAGGTCGACCGCGAGGTGATGGTGCGCCGCCTGGCCAAGGGGATGGCCAGGGAGACGCCGCTGCGCTACGCCGCCCCCCGCCCCGAGCGCGACCGCAGCACCGGCATCGCCGTGCGCCCCTCCCGGGCTCGCAAGGCCTCATGACCTGCTGACCAGCGCTCTTGGGGCGTGATGAGATGGTGTGGCCATGAGCCAGCGACTGATCGCCGCCCTCGTCGCGGCGCCGTTGGTGCTCGCGCTGTTCGTCGCGGCCTGGTTCACCTCCCTGCCCTACGCCACCTACCAGCCCGGCCCGACCGTCGACGTGCTCGACCAGCCCGACGGCTCCGAGACGATCCGGGTGCGGGGCGTGAAGTCCTACCGCGACGCCGGTGAGCTGCGCCTGACCACCGTCAGCGTCAGCCCGGTGGGCAAGCGGCTCTCGCTGCCCGAGCTGATGTGGGCGTGGTTCGACGAGGAGGAGGCGGTGCTGCCCTACGACTACGTGCACCCCGACGACGTCACCGCCGAGGAGGACGAGCGCCAGGGGGCGGTGTCGATGGTGACCTCGCAGGACGTGGCGATCGCCAACGCCCTGGAGGCCCTCGACTACGAGGTCGAGTCGGCGCTGCAGGTCGCCTACGTCGTGCCCGACAGCCCCGCCGACGGCGAGCTCGAGGTGCGCGACGTCGTGCTGCGCGTCGACGGCCGGGCGGTGGAGTCGCCGCAGATGCTGGTCGACGCCATCCGCGACACGCCCTCGGGGGAGTCGGTGACCCTGCAGGTCGAGCGGGACAACGAGCGACGAGACGTCGAGCTGACCCCCGAGGAGGACCCCGAGGACGGCGTGCAGCGCGTCGGGTTCACCCCCGGCCAGGGCTTCCGCTACCCCTTCGACGTCTCGGTCAACATCGACCCCAACATCGGTGGGCCCAGCGCCGGGCTGATGTTCGCGCTGGGCATCTACGACACCCTCACCGAGGGCTCCCTGACCGGGGGCGGCACCGTGGCCGGCACCGGCACCCTCGACCTCGAGGGGGCCGTGGGCCCGATCGGCGGCATCCAGCAGAAGATCGCGGGTGCCGAGCGCGACGGCGCCGAGCTCTTCCTGGTGCCCCCCGACGACTGCGACGAGGCGCTGGGTGTCGACGACGGCAGCCCGCGCCTGGTGCGCGCCGAGACCTTCGAGAGCGCCCTGGGCGCGGTCCAGGCCTGGGCCGACGACCCCGACGCCGACCTTCCGAGCTGCGAGGACTGATGACCGACCCTGTGGACGAGACGCCCGTGGACGAGACCCCGGTTCCCCCGGACCAGCTGGCCGACCTCGACGTCGACCCCGCGCTGGCCGCGGCGGTGCTCGAGATCGAGAAGCACGCGAGCGAAGCCGGCTGGGACCAGCCGGCCCGGCTCTTCGCGCTCGTCGACACCGCCCAGCTGGTGGCCCACGAGCCCCAGCTGGCCGCCGCGATGGGCCTCGACGACTCCTCCGAGCGCGGCTCGCTGACCTCGGTCGAGCAGGACCAGCTCGACCCCTCCCAGCAGCTGGAGCGGGTCCTCGAGACCATCACCTGGCCCGCCCAGGTCACCGGCTGCGCCGCGGTCGTCGAGCGGCTCGTGCTGCCGCCCGAGGCCGACGCCGAGCTGCCCGAGGACCCCGACGAGGCGGCGGCGTACGCCCGCGAGCACCCGGCGCGCCAGGAGCTGCGGATGGTGGCCGGGGTGACCCGCGAGGGCTCGCGCTACTGCGCCATGCGCTTCCGCAGCCACGACGACGACACCAAGGTGGTCGGCGGGGCCGAGCTCGTGCCGGCGCTCCTGGAGCTGCTGGACGCCACCCTCACCGACGACGACCAGTGACGACCCACCAGATGAACGACGAGAGGCACCACCCGTGAGCGAGACCTTCGGCCCCGAGCCGCCGGCAGCCGCCCCCCAGGCACCTGCGACCAACGGGCGCTCGCGCGCCCTGGTGATCACCGCCGGCGTCCTCATCGCGCTGTTCTTCGCGCTGACGACGTTCTCGGGCTTCTACACCGACCGCCTCTGGTACACCTCCGGCGGCTACGGCAGCGTCTTCTCCACGATGCTGTGGACCCGGGTGGCGCTGTTCGCGGTCTTCGGCCTGGTGATGGCGGCCGTCGTCGCGCTCAACGTGGTGCTGGCCTACCGGCTGCGCCCGGTCTTCGCCGGCATGGGCGACACCAACGGGATGGGTCGCTACCGCGACGCGATCACCCCGATCCGGCGCTGGGTGGTGCTGGGCGTGGCCGTGGTCCTCGCCCTCTTCTCCGGCACCTCGGGCGCCGGCGCCTGGCGCACCTACCTGCTGTGGCGCAACGGCAGCGAGTTCGGCACCCAGGACGCGCAGTTCGGCCGCGACATCGGCTTCTTCGTCTTCGACCTGCCCTGGCTGCACTTCCTGGTCGACTTCGCCATGGCGGTCTTCGTGGTCTCGCTGCTGGCCGCGGCGCTGACCCACTACCTCTACGGCGGCATCTCGCTGCAGTCGCCGGGGGAGCGGCTGAGCGGGGCCGCGCAGGCGCAGCTCTCGCTGCTGCTGGGCCTCTTCGTGCTGGCCAAGGGCGCTGACTACTGGCTCGACCGCTTCGACCTGGTCAGCCAGTCCGGGGCGCTGATCACCGGCATCACCTACACCGACGACAACGCGGTGCTGCCGGCCAAGAACATCCTGCTGGGCATCTCGGTCATCTGCGCGGTGCTGTTCTTCCTCAACGTGTGGCGCCGCACCTGGATGCTGCCCTCGGTCGGCATCGCGCTGCTCGCGCTCTCGGCGATCCTGCTGGGCGTCATCTGGCCCGGCATCGTCCAGCAGTTCCAGGTCAACCCCTCCGAGCCCAACCGCGAGCGCGACTACATCGCCCGCAACATCGAGGCGACCAGGGCGGCCTACGACCTCGAGGACGTGGAGGTCGAGCCGTTCTCGCCCGACAACACCCTGGGCTCGTCGCTGGCCCAGCTCGACGGCGAGACCAAGTCGATCCCGCTGGTCGACCCGCAGGTGGTGCGCCCGGCCTTCGAGCAGACCCAGCAGGTGCGCGCCTACTACTCCGTGGCCGACGTCCTCGACGTCGACCGCTACGACATCGACGGCACCGAGCGCGCCCTGGTGCTCGGCGTGCGCGAGCTGAACCCCGAGGGCGTGCCGGAGCAGAACTGGGCCAACCTGGCCACCGTCTACACCCACGGCAACGGCATCATCGCCGCCTACGCCAACCAGCGCGACCGCTCCGACAGCGAGCAGGTCGACACCGAGGACGCCGGCGCCAACGAGGTCGGCATCGAGTGGGCGCAGGGCACCCAGAGCAACGAGCAGGACCTCCTGGAGGCCACCGGCGGCTTCGAGCAGAGCGTCTACTACGGCGAGCAGAGCCCGACGTACTCGGTGGTCGGCAAGGCGGAGGAGGGTGACCCGGACGTGGAGCTCAACCTGCCCGTCGTGGGTGCCGAGGACGACGCCACGGTCACGACGTACCAGGGTGACGGCGACGCGCCGGTCGGCGGGTTCTTCAACAAGCTGATGTTCGCCATCAAGTTCGGGGAGCCGAACTTCGTGCTCTCCGAGCGGGTCAACTCCGGCTCGAAGGTGCTCTACGACCGCAACCCCAGCCAGCGCGTCGAGAAGGTCGCGCCCTGGCTGACGGTCGACTCCGACCCCTACCCGGCCGTGGTGGACGGGCGGATCGTCTGGATCCTCGACGGCTACACCGTCACCGACCGCTACCCCGGCTCGGAGCGGGAGTCGTTCGAGGAGATGACCGACGACGCCCTGGCCCAGGAGACCGCCGGCCTGCAGACGCTGCCGACCGACGAGATCAACTACATGCGCAACGCGGTCAAGGCCACCGTCGACGCCTACACCGGCAACGTCACGCTCTACGAGTGGGACACCGAGGACCCGATCCTCAAGGCCTGGCGGGGCGCCTTCCCGGGCACGGTCGAGCCGCGCGAGGAGATCAGCGAGGAGCTGATGAGCCACCTGCGCTACCCCGAGGACTTCTTCAAGGCGCAGCGCTACCAGTTCGCCCGCTACCACGTCACCGACCCCGGTGACTGGTACCAGAGCAACAACCGGTGGGAGGTGCCCGAGGACCCCGACGTCAGCGGGACCTTCCAGGCGCCGTACCGCCTCTTCGTCGACAACCCGGCCGCGGAGGGCAGCGACGAGAGCTTCGCACTGACCTCGGTCTACGTGCCCTACCAGAAGAACAACC
The DNA here is from genome assembly GCF_040012395.1 of Nocardioides sp. 31GB23. Lineage (NCBI taxonomy): Bacteria > Bacillati > Actinomycetota > Actinomycetes > Propionibacteriales > Nocardioidaceae > Nocardioides > Nocardioides sp. 31GB23. The sequence goes on from NZ_JBDYKJ010000021.1 coordinate 44,902, forward strand.
TGGCCTCGTTCGTGTCGGTGAACTCCGATGCGACCAGCGAGCAGTACGGCGAGATGAGCGTGCTGGAGCTGCCCAACGAGCAGACCCCGGGTCCTGCGCTCGTGGCCAACCAGTTCTCCTCCGACCAGGACGTCGCCGACGCCATCGCCCAGTTCAACCGTTCGGGCGCCCGGGTGATCCGCGGCAACCTGCTGACGCTGCCGGTCAACGACGGGCTGATGTACGTCCAGCCGGTCTACGCGCTGCGTGAGCTCTCGGACGCCAGCTTCCCGATCCTGCGCTACGTGCTGACCAAGTACGGCGACAACATCGGGCTGGGCACGACGCTGCGCGACTCGCTCGAGGACCTGATCCGCTCCTCCGGCGTGACCCCGAGCAACACCGGCGACGGCGGCAACGGGGGGAACAACGGCGGCGGCGACGGCGGCGAGACCGGGGGCGAGGCTCCCAGCGGGACCGTGCCCGAGCAGATCGACCGGCTGCTGCAGCGCGCCGAGACCGCGTTCAACGCGGCCGACGAGGCCATCGCCGACCGTGACCTGGGTGAGTACCAGCGCCAGGTGTCCATCGCCCAGGACGCGATCGCCGACGCGCTGGCGCTGACCGGCACCGCTGACGAGACCGCCGACGAGACGGGCGACGAGACGGGCGACGGGGCCGGCGACGGCACCGCCGAGGAGTCGGACGGCGAGGGCTGAGACCCACCTCACGGACCCCGGGGCGCATCCGATTTGGAGGCGCCCCGGGGCCTTGTGTAAGTTGGTGATCACCGACGCGGGGTGGAGCAGCTCGGTAGCTCGCTGGGCTCATAACCCAGAGGTCGCAGGTTCAAATCCTGCCCCCGCTACTAGGAAAGGCCCTCTGACCAGCCAAGAAGCTGGACAGGGGGCCTTTCAGGTTTCTGACCTGAATCAGTAAGTGGGCGGAAATTGGGCGCTTTTGGTGGGCGCTTGGCCGCTGCACCACGGGGAGTACTGACGCATCCGCCTGTCGCCGTCGACGCGTGCGTCACCCCGACGAGGTCAAGGCCTACCGCGTTGCGCGCCCAGCAGCGCGGTGCACAGCGAGCCGGAGTTGAGACATGTTTGCGCCCCGGGGAGAGGCCGCGCGCGCCAAGCTTCTCGACCGACCGAACGGATGACGATCAGGTTCCTCGCTGACGAGAACCTTGACCACAAAGACACTCCCGGGCATCAAGCGGCGCGAGCTAGATCTCGACATCGTCACCTTCCAGGAGGTCGGTCTGCGCGACCGTCGACACCTGCAGGTCCTTTAGCGGGCTGACGCGGAGGACCGCATAGTGGTCACGCACAACGAGTCGACTTTCGCCGACCTCGCCTATGAGCGCGTTGCCGCCAGTCGGACGATGCCCGGCGTTATCGAGATCCCGGAGAGAGTTCTGCGGTCGGTGATCACCGACGAGCTCATCCTGATCGCCGGCGCCAGCGAGCCGGCCGGAGTGACAGAGCCGGGCTGACTACCTGCCGCTCCGCTGAGGGAGCCCAGCGAAGGCTGGGTCGCCGAACTCGAACAGTTGCCGCTAACAAGACTCACTGCGTGGTCGCATGGACGCGTCGCCACGGGAGCAAGACGCAGCCGCACTCGCCGTGAAGTTGGCGAGGGCACTCTGCCGTCGGCGACTCCGACGCCGCGTCACGACGCCGGCGTCGTGGGCGGCCGGAACCGCTCGAGGTAGTCGGTGAGGTCGGGCGCCACCTTGGCTTTGTGGATGTAGTGCTCCAGGGTGATGTCCTCGTTGGCGTGACCCAGTTGCGCTTGTGCCGCCTTCGAGTCGACCGTCTGGTCGATCAGTGTTGCGACCGACTTGCGGAAGGTGTGGAAGGTGACCCAGTCGTAGGCGGTGTCGTCGACTACCCGGTTCCAAAGCCGTTCCCAGTTGGAGACTTGGCGCCACGTCCCGTTGCGGGTCGTAAAGACGGCGCCGTTCTTGTTCGCGGGACTGTCGACCATCCGGCGCATCAAGATGTCGACGGCGAATGGGGGGAGAAACAGGGTCCGGTAGCCCGCGTCCGACTTCGTCCATGGTTGGCGGAATGTTCCCTTACCGGTCTCGGTGACGATTGTGCCCGACACTGTCAGGGTGGGGGTCTGCGAAGAGAGGTCGATCTCGGGGTAGATGAAGCCGGCGGCTTCTCCGATGCGGCATCCGGTGGCGAGCATCACGTCGACGATGTCGCGGAGGTCGGCTGTCATTCGCGGGCCTGGTCGCTTGCGATTCATCTCGGTGTCGATGAGCGCACGGACCTCGTTGACCTGCTCGAAGTCGAGGTAGGTGATCTCCCTCCGCGGCCGTGAGATCCGAGCGACCTCTTTGACGGGGTTCGCTGGGATGGCGTCATGCCGGACTGCCACGCCGAACATCTGGTGCAGCGCGTTGCGCAGCTTTGTCACGTCGGCGCCCGTCGCGGCTCGGTCTTTGATGACTCGGTCGATGACACTAGTGCGGCAGTCGGCGATTCTCCGTTGTCCGATGGCCGGGAGCACCTGGTTGTTCACCACGCTCCGGTAGGCGCGCAGTGAGTTGGCGCTGACGTTGTTATCGACCTCCTTCTCCTTCAGCCAGAAGGTCGCCAGCTCGGTGATCGACTTCTGTCCGGTCAGTTCGCCGTCCCCGACATCGGAGCCCTTTAGGTCCTGCAGCTTTTGGACGAGCGCGGTTCGGGCGGCCGACTCGCTGTGAGCGCGAGCGCGCTGTTTGGCTACGCGCCCACTGAAGAGGGCATAGCGAGCCTCGGCTTGGTAGGTCCCGGTCGTGGTCCGCGTCACGCTGATCTTCCCCCAGGTCCCAGGGGGCAGCGGTGGCCGACCGCTCACAGGTCGGCCTTACGCACAAGCGACGAGTTGATTTCCAGGGCAGATGAGTATCGAGACATGAGACTCCTCCGAGCCGGTGGTGGTTCCTGATTCTAACGAGATCAGGCGGGGCGCGCGTCGGTGTGGAGGTCGAGGTAGGTCTCGATCTCGCTGCGCCGGTAACGGATCCCGTTGCCGACCTTAATCGCGCGCGGTCCTCTGCTTCGGCTGCGCCATTGGTACAGCGTGCCCTTCGGGACGCCGAGCCAGTCCGATACCTGGTCGACGGTCAAGAGCGGGTCGTACATGCGACCAGTCGTCGGGGAAGTCGCGAGCCGGCTGAGCGTGCCGGTCGGTCCCGGGGTTTGTGCGGAGTGAGCCTGCTCTGTTCTCGCCGCGACCGACGTCTCTCGTGCATCAAGTCGAGCTTGTGCCTGCCTTTGAGCTGCAGTTGGTCGTGCCATGGTGTTCAGTCCCTCACTCCGGTTGCGTCCGGACCCAAGCGCTGCAGAAGGGTTTCTCGTTGTCTGACGGTCACCTAGGTGCGCGAGATTGCTCGGAGCGATCATTGGGTCCCCGATTCGTCTGGACGGGAAGAAGCCGGCCAACGCTCTGCCGCAGCTCGAGGTCGCGGCCGCCGGCAACGGGCCAATCAAGAGGGCTGCAGGTTGCGCTCGACGCGGCTTTCGCACTCGCTCGCCGAGCCTGATCGGTGGAAGCTCTCAGAGTCTCCTCGACCGGGCGTGGGAGGTCGACCATGCGCTTGGCGCGGATATCGGCGGGGGAGACCCAGACGACGTCGCCGGAGGGGTCTGGTGTGGCCAGGCCGGCCTCGATGTCGTTGTGGGCGCGGTGGGAGAGCGCGCGTGAGCGGCCGACGAGGCGGGGCTGGCTGGCCTTCTCGGCGAGGACGTCGGCTAGCTCTGGGGCGCTCTCGATCGCGGCCAGTGTTGCGCTTAGTGCACGCTCGAGGCCGGGGTGCTGGGCGATCGCGTCCGGGGACATCGTCGTGGTGGTGTCGTGGGTGATCTCGCGGTAGGCGGCACGGAGCTCGGCCGACGCGCGGAGCAGCTTGGGGTCGGGTCGATCGGTGGGGGCGGGAAGGTCGTCCCATCGGCTGGCCAGGTTATTCCAGGCTCGGCCGACTGCGTCGATCGACGCGGTGAGCCGGTCTCTCGCTGGGCGGGCGGCGGAGGCCGTGGCTGCACGGTTGTGCGTGTCGGCGTCGACCATGAGTAGTCCGACGCCGGCGATGAGGGCTTGGGTGCGGCTCACGATGACGTTGTCGGAGGCCGAGGATCGGGCGGCCAGGGTTCGGTGGGCCTGGATGTCCCAGGCGGCCAGGGCGCGTGGGATTCGGCTGTGATCGTCTGTGGGGCGGCGCGCCTCGCCGGCGACGCCGGCGACGAGGCCGCCGGCGAGGTAGCGACCGGCGATCGCCTCCGCGGTGGCGAATCGGCCGACCCACGTCGCGGTAGGTGCGACGACGTGCGGGGAGTGGACCGTGGACAGCGATACCTTGCGGCCGGCCTGACGGGCCTCGCGGTACAAATCGTGGCCGTGAGCGTGCAGGGCGACGTTGCCGGCGTGCGCGGCGACGTAGAGCGAGTGCATGGTCCTGGACCGGGCTGCTTGGAGGTCCTGGCGCAGCGCGGCGCCGTGGCCGGTGATCTCGGGCCCGTAGCGGCGGACCAGGTTGCCTGCGGCTTGCAGCGTCTCGGCCATGTGCGCGACGCGGTGGTCAGGGTCTCCGCGGCCGGGCCACCCGGCGCTGAGGCTGTTGTCGATGGTGGCGGCGTGGGCGACCAGGCGCTCCATGGGCCGGCTGTGCGGCTCGTCGGCGTAGCCGGTGCGGGGCAGGGCTGCCCAGAGTTCGTTGGCGGCCGTCACGAGGGCCGGCCAGCCCCGCACCAGTCCGCCGGCGTGGTCTCCGTCGACGTCGAGTAGCAGGAGCCGCGCCTGGTGGTCGACGTCGGTGAGCATCTCGCCCACGGTGCGGATGTCGCCGGTCGTGAAGGGAACTGCGTCGGCGTCGAATAGCTCCGCCTCGACCGCGGCGAACGTGACGCCGCCGGCGGTGGCCCTGGAGGGAGCTGGGGTGGGTGGACGCGGGTCAGCAGTCAAGGTGCTGTGCCTCTCGGAGCAGGTCGCACACGTCGACTACCAGCTGCGAGCCGTGGACCAGGTCGGCGCGCCACACGGGCAGCGGCCGGCTCAGCTCCTCGACCTCGGTGAGCAGCTGCACCGCGGTGCGCTCGTCGAGCTCGTCTAAGTCGATCTCGAGGCCTGACTGATGGTCTGACTCGACGTCACTGAGGTCCTCGGGGAGGAGCAGCTGGGTCTGGCCGTGGGCGAGGTAGATGCCAAGGCCGAGGGAGTGCAGGGGCGAGGTCGGGCCGTCCTCGCCCGCGCGGGCCCAGACGGTTCTGGCGGCCTGGTGGAGCAGCTGCGACATCGAGTCCAGGCGGCGCCGGACCTCCTGAGGAGTCTCATCGGAGCCGCGCTCGAGGACCTGGCCCAGGACCGGACTCGTGGGGTTCTTGCTGGGGTTCATGGCCGTGCCTCCGGAACTCGTGTGGGTCGGCGGCCCGGGCGAGCCGCCGTCCTCATCAAGCCACGTCGGGAGGCCCCGGCGCCGGCCAGCAAATCGGGCCTGTGGATAACCGGGTTGATGTCGGTGGCTGGGCACAAACTGGTCACGGTCGCCTAGGTCGCGCCGAGGTCGTCGGACGATCACCGACATGACAAGTCGGCCAATAAGCACTAGTGGCGGCAGGCCACGGGCGACAGGAGGCTGATGATGATGAAGATCCCGATGACGGTCTTGAAGGCGACGACGTTTTGGCCGGCTGCGCTGGTCAGCTTCGTGCTGTTCATGTTGGTCGTGGCGCTCGTGCCACCGTCCTTGTCGCTGCCGCTGGTGCTGGCGGTGACGGCCGTGCTGGTGGCGCTGGCCAGTGGTCGACTTGAGGAGCCCACGGTTGAGCTGCTGACCGTCGCCCGGGCCGCGACCGCGGGGGAGCGGCAGGTGATGGGGGTCGTCGTCGACGGCCTGGCACGGGTCGGGGTGACCGACCTCGAGTTGCTGGTGCGCCGTCGCCAACGTGCCTCGACGCCGGCGGTGACGGTTCTCGGCCGACGCTCGCTGGTGCTGACTCCTGGGTTGGTCGAGGCCGTGTACCGCGGCTGGGTGTCCGCCGACGAGGTCGTGGCGCTGGTAGCGCAAGCAGTCGCGGCGCGGCGTGCGCGGCGTCCTCGCGCCGAGCTCGCGGGCCTGGTGGCCACGAGCCCGTGGCGCGCGGTTGTCATGGTCTTCCGAGGGGTGGGTGCGGCGTTCGCATGGCTGCCGTTCATGGGGATGGCCTGGGCGCTGCGCGGTGTGGTCGCGGTGATCTGCGTGCTGCAGTCGGTGGTCGAGGGACGAGCAGCTGTCGGGTTGCTAGGCGGCGCCGTGATCGCCCTGACCTATCTGGTGCCGGCGGCCGGGCGAGCGCTGCAGGCGCGCACCGAGGCGATCGGGGACCAGTTCGTTGTCGACCAGCGCATGGGCGGCGTGCTCGCCCGGTTCCTGACCCGCTACGAGCACCCGACCACCGTGGAGCGGCTCCGCCACCTCGAGCAGCAGCCACCGCCGCCCGTGCCGGGCCCGTCAGTGCCGTTGGCGACGCAGCTGCCCCTGACGTCGCTCTCGTTGAACTGAAGCGGAGAAGCTCTGTGACGTCTGCTCGAACATCGGCGCTGCCCGCGGGGCTACGCGCGACGCTGGAGCCGAGCTGGCATGAAGTTCCGCGCCTGGTGTGGGTCGCAGCCCGCGCGTACGCCCCTGGTCGAGGGCATGTCGGGTTCGCAGTTGCTGCCGGAGTCTGCTCGGTCGTGGTGTGGCTGCCTTCGCTGGTAAGCCTGCGGGCCGCTCGTCAACTGATTGCGCTCGATGGACACGCCCTGGTTGCGTTAGAACGTGTGGACCGGCGCCGCGGGCTCGCCGAGCTGCGGTGGCCGGCGCTTGCAGGTCTAGCCGCGATCGCGGTCGTTGTATCTGCTTGGGGAGCCGTGGCGACTGGTTGCGCAGTGGCGGCTCTACGTTTGGGGATTGGCCCCCAAGTCAGCGCCGCTGTTGCCGTAGTGATCATGAGCATTCCTACGCTGGTGGGAGCGCTGGTGGTGGCCCCGGTGTGGGCCTCAGGCTCCCCGCGCAGGATGCGCGCGCTGGCGTCGTCGCTTGGTGGCGAGCATCCCGGCGCTCCAGTATGGAGGCTCGGTGCTCTTGCTGCGTGGCCCCACCGGTCCGGACACGGGACGGCGCTGTTGGACCAGCTCCTTGCCGAGCGCAGTGGCGTGCTCGGCGAGAGTTGCATCATCGCTTGGCCCCGCACCTTCCAATTGCGGGCTTGGTATCGGGAGCGGTTCGGTATGCGCGAGCACACCGACGGTGGCGGGCTCTTCCTTCCGCCCCTCTCGAATCCTGGTGGGCTCGGCTACTCGTCGTCCCCGTAGTCGTGGCGGTCGGGCACGCCTGAGGTCGAGTAGTGGACGCAGCCGCGGCCGTCGCCGGCGTGAGGCTGGTGGTTCATGCACGGCAGCCCGGAGAGGGTGTGGGAACATTCCACCCACCTGGTGCGGGACCGTCCGGACCGGCTGAGCCGGGCGGGGAGGCACGGGCGGGTGGCCGTGGTCTGAGACGGCGCCAGGTGAGCGGTGGTCAGCATGGCGGTCTCCTAGCGGCGCGGGCCGCCGCGGCGACGCCGGTCGAAGCTGGCGGGCTGCTGCTGGTGGTAGGCGGCGGTGTCGGTGTAGTCGTGCTGCCGGCCCGAGCGCTGCACCTCGGCGATCTCGGCGTCAGGGGAGCGGTCCTCGTCCATGCCGTCGGCTCGCTCCGCGGCTGCCTCGCCGGCGCTGATCTCCGCTGAGCTCCTGCGGGCCGCTTCCTCCAGCTCGGCCTCGTGACGAGCTGAGTCGTCGCTCATTATGTTCCGCCCTCCGTGCCTGGAGTTGTGGCCGGCACCTGGACGGGCCAGCCGGTACTGGTCTCCTAGGTCCCCCAGGGCGGTGGGAGCGATCACGTGCGACCACTTGTCTCGGACCTGTGTGTGCCTCAGCAGGCGTCCCACAGCCCCCGTGCGTCGTCCTGGGCGGCCTGGGACGCCAACTGGTGCTCCGAGGCCCGCACGAGGGGTAGTTCGGAGTCGTAGAGCCTGGCGGCGCCGACGGCGAGCATCGTCGTGGAGAGGTCCTCGCCCTGGTGGTCGACGTAGCGCAATAGCCGGCCGTAGACGTCGCGGTCGGACTGCCGGGGGTCGGCGGTGAGAGTCACTGTGGCGCCTGGCGGTGTCAGACGGGCCAGGAGTTCGGTCGCGGTGTCGCCGTAGCAGTCGGCCGCTTTGCTGCCGTGGGCGATCTCGGGGGCGTCGATCCCGAGCAGGCGGACTCGGCCGAGGTCGCGGCCGCCGCGTGTCTGGACGCGCACGGTGTCGCCGTCGACGACGTCGGTGACTCGCGCGGTGACCATTGACGAGGCGGCTGGCGTGCCGGCGGCTGCGGGGTGGTAGTCGCTCGAGCCGGGGTCGCTGAGGAGCGCGGCGAGTGAGGTGCCGGCCAGCACCGCGCTGGCGGCGGCCGCCACGGCGAGCGTCGCTGCGAGCGCGATTGGGTGGCGGGCTCTCACCGGGCCACCTGCGGGTGGCGATCGGCCGTGCTTGCGGGCGTCTGCCTGCGTTCGTGCTGCGCACCAGGTGAGCGTGGCCCGGCCGGCTCGCTGGAGACGGCACCGACCGTCTCCAGCCCGGCCGCCGTACGGGTGTTGTTTCCGGCCTCGGAAGGCTCATCGGGCAGCTCTCCGGCGATCTTCGCGGCGAGGTCGCGCAACGGAGGTGTCTTCTCGATCCGCCGAGTCGCGTGCAGGACGGTGGTGTGATCGCGGTCGAAGTGGCGGGCGATCTGGGGAAGGCTCTGCCCACGCATCCGCGCAGCGGTCATCGCGACCCCGCGGGCATCGGCGGTCGCGCGAGTCCGGTCGGCGCCGATCAGCGTCTCGGGTGTCGTGTCGAAGGCCCGCGCTGTTGCGACCACGGCGTGGTCGACCAGGTCGTGCGGCTCGAACGTCGACTGAGGAACGGGCGCGGCCGTCTCTTGGATGCGGGGCAGGCGTTCGGTGTAGCGGTCGCTGACGTGCTGGGTGACCCGGGCGGCCGCGTCTGCCAGGCGCGGCCGTTGCTGGGTGCGGCGTACGGCATGGATAACTGATCCGTGGTCCTTGCCGAACTGCTCGGCGATCGCGGGGAGCGACAGGCCGTTCTCGCGGGCGGCGGTCATCGCGACCGCGCGTGCATCGGAGATCGGGCGGCTGCGCTGGGGGCTTCGGATGTCTTCCGGGGTGACCCCAAACAGCGGGGCCGAGGCGTTGATCGCCAGCTCACAGACCGCGGCCGGGCCGCTCGCGGCCGCGGCGGGCATCACCTGGTCGACCTGCACCGCCAGCGTGGCGACCAGGCTCCGGAGCTGCTCGACGTCGAGCGCGGCGGTCAGCTCCGCGATCGCGGAACGGTCACCGCAGCCCGCGGCCGCCAGCACCGTGGCCGCCAGGGGTCGGCCGCCATGGTCGGGGGAGCCGGCCGGGGCCGTGGCGGCGCCGAACTCGTGCTGGGTCATGGCCGTGCTCTCTTCCGTGTTCTCGGTCTCGCGGGTTGTCTCGTCGGCGAGGGCAGCGGGTGTCAGCGGGTATCAGCGGGAGAGTCCGCCGGCGGCCGGGCTGTGGCTCGCCGGATGGCCACCGGGGTGATCGCGGTGGGCGTCCATACGCGCCCGGGCGTTGTCTGAGATCTCTGTGGCAATCCCGACCGACTCATGGGCCTGGCTGGCCGCACGCTCGACGACGGTCTCCAGCAGGCGTACGTCCTCGTCGGCTCGGTCCAGCTGGCTGCCGGCGGCCCGCAGGCTGCGCTCGAGGGTCTGCGGCTCGAGCAGGCCGGGCGCCGTGACCTCACGGCTCGCCTGGCGTGCACTCTCGACGTGCTCGCTGGCGAGGCGGGCGATCGGCCGGGCCAGGTTGACGACCTCGCCCAGAATCGCGACCCGCGGCTGAAGCTGCTCGACGCCGGCGGCCAACGCAGGATCGCTGGTGTCGACCTCGGCCAGCCGAGCGCGGGCCTCGTCGACCGCAGCCGCGGCACGGCCGAGATGGGTGTCGAGCTCGGTGGCCAGGTTCGGGAGCTCGTTGCAGCGGGTCTGGAGCCTGCCGAGGTGCTCGGCGGCCGCCTCCAAGTAGAAGCCTCCGCGATCGCTCAGGCGCGACTTGGCCGAGTCGAGCTCGGCGTCGTCGAGCACCCGGAGTGCTGAGGTGACGACCTCCTGGAACTCCTCAACGACGCGGCGGGCCCGCTGAACCGCTTGCTCGGCCGCGAACACCGCGTCGACCGCCTCGAGCTCGCGCGGCACCGACGTGGTCACAACTGGCACCGGTTATCGGCCTGGTCCTCGGGCTCGTCGACGGGCTGGGTGCTGGCGGGCAGCAGCCGGTCCAGAGCGGCCAGGGCAGCGCTCGCCTGTTCAAGGTGCTCTCGGACCTCGCGCACACGGTCACCGAGCGACCTCTCCTCTGTCGATGGCGCTGCAGTCTTCGGGGCCGCTGCAGACGGCTGGGGCTCCGGCTGCCCCTGTGCCTGGGCGTCGTCCACGGCTGTTGCTCCTTCGGTCGACCGATCACGGGTCCTGCCTGTGTTGTGGTCACCAAGGGGTCACATCGGTTCGGGAGCGATCACTGCACCGCAAACTTCTGTCCGGACTGCGTGCGCCCAGCGGGTGGCGATGGCGGCGTGGTTCTACGCTCCGGCCGACGTTGAGGCTTACCGACGCCCGGAGGCCGCCTTGGGGTAGTCGATCGCCACAGCGCTCCGACGAGGGCGCCTGCCATCCCTCTTGCGATGACGAGGCGCTGCTGGACCAGCTGGCCGACGCGCGGCTCCCGGCCCCGTTGGGCGAGGGGTTGGCTCCTAGAGAGACTGCGCTCCGTCGACGAGCTCGGACCAGCCTGCCCCGCATCCGCCCGGTGAGCAGGTTCCTGGTGCGGGCAGACTCTCGACTCCTGCCGGGCACGGCTGGCATCTGGACGAGTGGGCAGAGCTGGACACCAGCCGGAGTCCAGGCGGGACTCAGCGGTCGGGGCCTGCCACCTCGCGACCCCTCGTGGGCGTGCGCCGCAGGAACTCGGCCGCGTGAGCCCCTAGCCGGCGTCTAGCGGCTTCGTCCGGGCTCTGCCTCGGGGTGGTCTCGTCGACGTTGACCCCATCGAGCAGCTCGCGCCGCTCTTGGCTCCGGGGGCCAGGGTCGGCGATGTCGAGGGCAGCCGCCAAGTCGGCGACATCGGTCGTGAGGACCCGCTCGAGGAGCGAGACGATGCTCTCGGTGGTGCCGTCGAACTCGTCCACCAGGCGCCTGGCCAGGTCGTCCAGGGCTCGTTCGCCCTCGGCGGTGAAGGTGACCACGCCAGGCCCGGAGTAAGGGGTCGGATCGCTTGCTTGGGAAGTGCTCATCAGGTGTCCACCTCGGTTCTTCGTTCGTCCGTGGTCCTTAGTCACCTAGGCACCGGAACTCGTCCCCGGCGATCACTGAGCGCAATCGAAGTCGGCGAGAGGATCGCGGTCTGTCCGCGCGGCCAGCGGCGACCGGATCCCGCTGCGTTTCCTACAGAGCCGGCCGAGATCCCTAGCGGCGCTGGTAGATCTCGCGGCAGTGTCCGACGGCGAGCACCAAGACCAAGAGAACCTGGTCGCGAATCTCGTAGACGATGCGGTAGTCACCGGTACGGACGCGCCACTCGCCGTCACCGCCGGCGTCTGTACCGAGCAGGCAGCCGATGCGCTTGGCTGCGCGTTGCGCACTCAGGGGGTGTCAAGCAGCGCGGCGTAGCGTCCCTCGACGGGTGCGACCTCGGCGTCGATCAGTGGCGGTGGGGTACCGGTGTGCAGGAGCGCGCCGTGCCCACCAGATGCGCGATATTCTCGCGTGACGGCTCTCGGGCTCAGCGCTCGACGCGAATTTGGGGCAGCGTAGAACCGGCCAACACTCGGCGCATTCGCACCGTGCCGCCTTACCCGTACCAACCGTTGGCCCTGCCGGTGGGCCACGTGTGATGATCGAACTCGAACGGGGGATGAGGTCCGCTGGACGCCTCCGCCAGCGTCGGGACGTGGGCCTCGGCGTGGTGGGGCTTGACTCAACTGGTCGTGCGGATCTGTAGAGGCAGCGGCAGGGACGTCCCTGGCCATGTTGGTCGAGTGGGCAGCCATGGCGCCAGCCGATGTCCGCGCGGACGAAACCGGCGGGCACGACAGTCACCGCCCGCCTCAACGCGGCGAGTTCCCCACGCTCGACCAGGTGACGCAGCGCGCTGAGCAGGCACCGGCAGCGTGGACACTATGGTCTGATGCTGATGAGCTCCGGCGTCGATCCCACGGCACTGCGGGCAGCCCGGGAGAGGCTGGGCCTGACCCAGCACCAACTCGCGCGCCTGGTCGGCGTCGCCGGCGGCGAACGCATCTCGCGCTGGGAGCTCGGCCTCGACGAGCCGAGGCCCGACTCGCTGGCACGCCTGGCGGGTGTACTCAAGACTGCCGTCGTCGAGCTTCTTGACGTCGACCCGGAACGCCGCGACCTGCGAGCCCTACGCTACTGCGCCGGGCTCTCTGCGGCCGAGGTTGCCCGCGCGACCCACATTTCGACCCGGAGCTACGCACGCTGGGAGTCAGGCTGCTGGGCGCGACCGCCCAGCGCGGACAACCTCCGCGCGATCGCGCGAACGCTCAACGTGTCGATGGGCGACGTACGTGAAGCGCTCGACCTTGCCCAGCGCGCCGAGCGGTCCCGTCAGTCCCGACCCGAGGCATAGCGCGCCCACAACTCGGCCCACTCGGCGACCTCGGCGCGGTCGGTGCGCCACAGCACGGTCTGCCCGCGACGCCTGCCCAGGGCGACGTCAGTCGTCACCAGGTTGTGCTGCTCGAGGACCACCAAGTGCCGGTGAATGCTGCCCACGTGCACCCCGATCCGCTCAGCTAAATCGTGCGCGGTTAACTGGCTCTGCGCCAGGCGGCGCAGGATCTCCGTGCGCACATTGTTGCCGATGACGTCGATGGCGGAGAGCACGTCGTCGGGCATGTCTCCGGGCATTGACAGTCGTGGCACGCCCGCATTCTGCCCGACTTGACGACTCTGTCGCTTTCGCATTTAGTGCGTTAGAGTCGGTGTCAGGCCGGGCTCCCTCGCGTAGTGGGCGCCGTTTCGGGTGACGTAGGAGGACTAAGTAACGGCTTGGACGAACGCGTGTCGAGGTAGCCGATGACCACTTCGCGGAGTCGACGTCCAAGTTCGCGCAGTAATGGTTCCACTAGTGGCGATCAGCCAAGTTCTGCCCAAAATGATCGTTCCGGCATGCCAGACCGTCCTAGGAGACCAGGACGACGGGATCTGCCGTCCTGCTCGACCTGCCCGCTACGGAAGTGAGGAACCTACGAGTGAACCCGCCGCCGACCTCGCTCAGTCGGCCCACCGCCCCACAAGCGAGACCGGCCACTGTCCGAAAACCGCATTACCATACTGAACCTCGGATTCACTACTCGGGAGGTCGCTTCTAATGATGTCCCCACGACGATTCGCAGTTGTGGCCGTCTCGATCGTGCTTGTCGCCTTCACGGCTGCGTGCGGCGGGGGAGACAACGGGCCGGAGGCCACGCCCTCCTCGTCGAGCACGCCCACCTCGCAGAGTCCGTCTCCGACTGAGCCAAGCCCCGCGGAGACGGCCTGGCAGGACAAGTACACCGACGCCCAGCTCAGCGCCTTCGACGACGCACTCTCGCGCTACCAGGAGTACGAGACCCGAAGCGAACCCATCTGGGCTGCTGGCAAGGTCACCGACCGCGCCGAGGCGCTTTTCAAGCAGTACTTCCCGTCGCCGCTGTGGCAGGGCCGGCTTCGGATGCTGTCCAGCTACGAGCAGGTGGACGTGCAGGTCGAGGGCTTGGCCGATGTCTACTGGTCGCGGGCGAAGTCCATCAGCGACAGCGGTCTCTCCGTCGTGATCAACCAGTGTGTGGACTACACGACGGTCAAGGTGACGCAGCGCGGTGAAGCGGCGCAGCCGGTGAAGTGGCAGCAGAAGCCGAACCTGCGCACGATCACTCTCGAGAAGCCTGAGGGCTTCGACTGGCTGATCTACGGCGTCGTCGACGCCTCTACTGGGAAAGCCCGGCCATGCACGCCGTGAAGTCGCTTCTCGCAGCCGCCGCACTGCTGGTCGGCGTCCTAGTGGTCTCGGCGACGACTGGTTCGCCGGCCGCCGCCGATCCTCCCGCGTGCCCGCCGGGCGAGTCGCCTTCGGAGATCCCCGGCGGTTGGATCTGCATTCCCGCCGTGGACCCGGGTAACCCGGGCAACGAGGACCCGGGCGACGACGGCGGCGACGGCGGCACTGAGCCGGCCGGCTGCTTCGACGGCGACCAAGAGGTGCCGTGCAACGACGAGTACGGCGGCACCTGGGACGCCGGACACGGCTGCTATGCATTCCAGGTCACACCCGACCCTCCGGCGGGGTCACCGCTGTGGGAGGGGCACGATCCATCGGAAGGCAGTGTGTACAGCTGCGACTACACCGTGACCATCCCGGAGAACTCGTGGTTCGTCCCGAACGGTGAGGACCCACTGGTTGACCCGGCGGTGCTCGCCCAGGAGGCACTCGGCCGGATGAAGCTCGAGAACGCCAACGCGCAGATCGCGCCGGGACCTGGCTTCCACACCTACGTCCACATCGACAACTGGCTGTGGCTGCCCGAGGCGCAGTGGCACGACCTGACCGAGACGGTGACCGCCGGCCCGACGTCGGTGACGGTCACAGCCGAACCCATCCGCGTGGACTGGGACATGGGCACTGACGTGACCAGCTGCTACGACGCCGGCCGGGTCTGGACTAAGGGCATGACCGACGCGGCGAAGACGAGCTGCTCCTTCGCCTACGAGTCCATCGAGGACCCGACCGGTGACAAGCACAGCGTCTCCGCGCAGCTGGTCTACGGCGTCACTTGGGACTGCGACGGCGCCTGCCTGACTCCCAACGGCGATCTCGGCGAGGTCGACGCACCCGCCGGTGACGCAACGACGATCGAGGTGCGCCAGCGCCAGACAGTGGTGACCCAATGACGATGACCTCCGGGCGGACTAACACGCAGCGAGGCGGCTCGCGCGACGCGGGCCTGGACCTGCGCTCGACCCTGGGCGAGGTGCGACAGCGCGCTCCGCGCCGCCTGGGCCAGTGGGCGGCGGCGGTGCTGTTCGTGGTGATCGTGGTGCTTGGGTTGCTGGCCCTGTTCCAGTCCCAGAGCGACCGGGTTGAGGTCCTCGCCGTCACCGACGCTGTGCCAGCCGGCCAGGTCATCGAGGAGAGCGACGTCCGGTCCGTCGAGGTCGCCGGCGTGACCGGTGCGATCCCGGCCACCGACATCGACTCGGTCGTGGGCAAGCGCGCCGCGTCCGGCCTCGTCGAGGGCCAGGTCCTCACCGACGCCGCGCTGACCGACGAGCTAGTCCCCGGTGAGGAGGAGCGAGTCGTGGCGATCTCGCTGCCGAACGGACGCGTTCCTGGCGGCCTGTCCGCCGGCGACGTCGTGTCGGTGATCGTGGTGCCCGTCGAGGGAGCCGAGGGGTCCAGCGAGCAGCTGGAGGCACCCGCGGTGCTCTCCCAGGCCGCGTCGGTGCAGTCGGTGGGAGACACCCCCGAGGGCACTCGTGTCGTGACAGTCCTCGTCGACGCCGGCGAGGCCGAGCAGGTCGCCGCCTACAGCGCCGCAGGCCAAGTCACGATCATCCAGGCGCCCCTCTCCAGCCGAGACACGGCGGGGGAGTGAGGTCAGCATGCTGTTCGCCATTTGCGCCGACCGCGGTGCTCCTGGATCGACCACGACCGCTCTAGCGCTGGCGGCCGCCCGAGGCCTGCCTGCCGTCGTCGTCGAGGCTGACCCCTACGGCGGGGACCTCGCGCTGCGAATCCGCCACGCCGGCAACCCGCTGCCGACCACCCCGACCGTGCTCAGCGTCAGCGCCGGCCGGTCAGGTCAGGGGCGGACGGCAGGGCCGCGCACTTTGCTCGACGGGCCTGGGGGGCCGTCGGAGCGACGTCACCGCGACCTGTGGCGCGACGGCTCGCACGAGGTGTCAGTGCACGTGCGGGTCGTGCCCGGGTTCATGGCGGCCGAGCACGGCACCTCGATGGCCTGGCCTGTGCTGGCCAGCGCCCTCGAAGCGCAGTCGGTGCCGGTTTTCGCCGACCTCGGCCGTATCCACACCGGGTCGCCGTCGTTGGCGGTCGCCGCTGCAGCCGACGCGCTGGTCCCGGTGTGCCGCAGCGACATGGCATCGGTCCAGCACATGGTCGATCGCCTCGAGCTTCTCGTCCCGGCGATTGCCGACCGCAACGGCCGGCCCCCGATCGTGCTGCCGGTGGTGATCGCGCCGCGCCAGCACGGCAGCGCTATCGCCAACAGCGTCGCGGAGATCCTCGGCGAGACCGCGGTCGGACCCACCCTGCGTGGCGTCAGCTGGCTCGCCTGGGACCCGGCTGCGGTCACGCAGCTGGAGAGCGGCGCCGACCCCTGGGGCAAGCCGCTGCGCAGGTCGGCGCTGATGAAGTCGGCTCGCAAGGTGATGTGGATGGTCGGCCTGGCCACCGGGCTCTCGCACGCCGACCCGTCCGCCAAGAGCGGAGACAAGCTCGGTACGCGCCGTCGACGCCGCGGTGATCAGGAGGCGCAGGAGCAGCCGTGGTCGTGGGCTTCGCCCTACGTGTCCCACAGCCCGCCGGGTGCCGACGACGGAAACCATGTCGAGGGTCAACAGAACGGTGCAGCGGGCCACCAGCCGGCCACGCAGTCGGCCACGCAGCCGCCGGCGTGGACGCCGGATCAGGGCGCCGAGACGCCTGATGGCGGTCCTACCGGCGCCGACGAGCGCAACCGCCACGCGAACGGCCAGACCAACGGCCAGACGGACGGCCAGACGGACGGCCAGGGTGCTGCGCTTGGTAGCTGGGAGACCGCAGCACGGCAGGAGCGCAGCTGATGGAGCGATCTGAGGCACCGAGCCTGGACCACGCGCTGCTGCGCCGTCTCCAGGTCCGTGTGGGCGACCTGCTCGAGGAGGACTTGGCTGAGCGCCGGCGCCGGCACCAGACGCCGCTGTCGGATGAGGACACTGACGCGTTCAAGGCCGAGCTGGCCCACCGGGTCGTCGACGAGCATGCCCGGTCCCAGGCTGAGGGCGGTTTCGGTGAGATGTCGTGGGAGGACAACCAGGACCTGGTCAACGGTCTCAAGAACCGTCTCTACGGGTACGGCTCGCTCGATTCGCTGATGCGCGACGAGCGGATCGAAGAGATCGACGTCAATGGTTGGCAGAACGTCTTCGTCGATTACACCAACGGTGTTAGGTCGAGGGTCGGGCCGGTGTTCGCCTCCAACGAAGAGCTCATCGAGACCATCCAGACCCTCGCCGCCCACGAGGGCTTGTCGGGCCGAAGCTTCGACTCGGCCAACCCGCACGTGAACTTCCGTCTGGGCTCGGCGCGCGTCCAGGCCGTGATGTCGGTCAGCACCGCGCCGGTCATCGCGATCCGCCTGCACCACCGGCACATGCGCTACACGCTCAAGGACCTGGTGGCCAACGGCACGATCGACCAACCGATGGCCGACTTCTTCGCCGCGGCGGTCCGCGCGAAGAAGAACATCATGATCGGCGGCGAGACCAGCGCCGGTAAGACCGTGCTGCTGCGTGCGCTGGCCACCGAGATCGGTCCCGAGGAGCGGCTGATCACCATCGAGCGGGCCCTGGAGCTGGGCCTGGAGGACGACGTCGACGCCCACCCCGACACCGTGGTGATGGAGGAGCGGCTGGCCAACGCCGAGGGCGAGGGAGCCGTGTCCATGCGCGAGCTGGTCACTATCTCCAAGCGACTGCGGCCCGACCGCGTCATCGTCGGTGAGGTCCTCGGCGATGAGGCCCTGGTGATGCTCAACGCGATGATGCAGGGCAACGACGGCAGCCTGTCCACGATCCACGCCAACAGCTCCGAGGGCATCGTGGAGAACATCATCGCCTATGCAGTGCAGGCCCCCGAGCGGCTCCCGCGGGCGGCCACGGTCAGCATGATCGCCAACGGCCTCCACTTCCTCGTCTTCGCACGCCGCTTCCGTGGTGAGGGTGACCAGCGCCGGGTCGTTCACTCGGTCCGCGAGATCGTCGGCTACGACGAGCACGGGTTGAAGACCAACGAGATCTTCCGGCCCGGGCCCGACGGCCGAGCGGTTCGCGACGAGCCGGTGGCCATCAACTGCATCGAGGCGCTGCGCGAGGTCGGCTACCGCGACGTCGGCGACCCCGACCCGGGACGGTGGGTCTGACATGGTCGCGCTTCTCGGGATCGCGCTGGCCCTCGGCCTGCTCGGCATCGCACGCCTGATCAGAGGCTTGCCGCTGCTTCCCTCCGTGCGAACGGGAGAGCGGGTCCGCACCACCTCCAGCCGGTTCTCCGCCCACGAGCAGCGCACCCTCATCGCCGGCGGTGCGGTGGGTCTCGTGGTCGTGCTGGTGAGCCGCAACCTCGTCTTCGGCGTGATCGCCGGCGCCGCGGTGGTGCTGTGGCCGATGGTGGTCGGTGGCGGCCGCGCCGAGCGCGCCGCCCTGGCCAAGCTGGAGGCGCTGGCCCAGTGGACCGAGGCGTTGCGCGACCTGGCCCAGAAGGGCTCCGGCCTGGAGTCGGTCATCCCTCGCACCGTCGACACCGCCTCCGACGTCCTGATCGTCCCGCTGCGGCTGATGTCGCGCCGCCTCAGCGTGAAGGTCCCGCTGCCCGAGGCGCTCAGCCTGTTCGCCGACGAGGTCGACGACGCCAGCGCCGACACCGTCGTTGCCGCGCTCGCGCTGTCGGCCCGCCAACGCCGCGGCCGGCTCTCTGACGTGCTCGGCACCCTGTCGGAGGCATTACGCGACGAGCTCGAGCAGCGCACCAAGATCATGCGCGAGCGGAACATGATCCGCCGCGAGGCCGCTCAGGTCGCTGCCCTGACCGCGGTGCTGGTGATCGGCGCCAACCTCTTCGCGCCGCCGAGCCTTCCCAACGAGGCTGATAGCGCAGCCCAGGTCCTGCCGCTGCTCCTGGCCGTCGCGTTCGTATTCGTGTTCAGCCGGGTCCGCAAGCTCGCCGAACCCGAGATCCAGCCGCGGTTCTTGTCCTCCTCCGCCGAGGTGCTCGAGGCAGCCACCTACCGGCCCAAGACACTGCCCGGCGCCCGGAGGGCACTCGACGAGGAGGGGAACCGATGAACCACGCAACGACCGGCGTCATCGTCCTTGGCGCGCTGCTCGCGCTCGGGCTGCTGCAGTTGCGGTGGCTGCTGTTCCCGCCGGCCCCGGACCTGGTTGCCGAGATCGACCACTGGCGCCGCGGCCGCGAGCGCGCCACCGAGCGCGCTGACTCGCCCCAGCAGCCATCACCCATCGGTCGCATCGCCCGCTGGGTCGCCGAACTCCTGCGAACCCACCGGCCCGACTTTCTCGACAACCTCGCGCCCGACCTGGCAATCACCCAACGCGACCTGCAGTCCTGGTTGACCCGCGTCACGGGACTGGCGCTCGGGTTCGGCGTAGCCCCGATCGTGCTGGTCTTGGCACGCCGGCTGCGTGGCGACGACGTCACCGTGACGTGGGCGCCGATCGTCGGAGCTGTGCTGGCCGTCATGACCGTCGTCCTCTCCATCAGGGATCTGCGCAACCAGGCGGCCAGCGCCCGCGAGGAGTACACCCAGGCGCTCTCGATCTACCTCGACCTCGTCGCCATGAGCATGGAAGCCGGCCAGGGCCACGCTCAGGCGCTTCCGGCCGCCTCACAGATCGGCACCAGGCGTGTCTTCGATGAGATCCGTACGTCGATCGAGCTGGCGCCCTCGCGCGGCATCACCGCCTGGGAAGCGCTCGGCCAGCTGGGAGAGCGCTACCGCATCGCCGAGCTGATCAGCCTGCGCTCGAGCATCGAGCTGGCCCAGGACGACGGCGCCCGGGTCAAGGCTTCGCTCATCGCCCGAGCCAAGACGATGCGTTCGTCCCGGTTGGCCGGCGCAGTCGAGCGAGCCAATAAGGCCACCGAGTCCATGCGTCAGCTGACGCTGGTCGCCGCGATGCTCGCGTCGGTCTACATCGCCGCTCCCTACATCCTCGCGCTCCGATCCGCTGCGGGGGCCCCATGACCCCATCCGCAGGCCGCCCGGAGCGGTTCGACCCCCACAGGCACCACCCGATCCTCGAAGAGGAGTCCAGATGTTCAAGTTGTCCCGTGTTCTCAACGTCCTGATGCTGACCCTGATGCTGCGCATGAAGGGCTCCGCCGTCGCGTTCATCCGCGAGCCCCGTAAGCGCGACGAGCGCGGCGCGAGCGCTGTCGAGTGGCTCGTCATCCTCGGCGCCGGCATTGCAATCGCCTACTTCGCCGGCGACTCGGTCATGGCGTTCGCTAAGAACCTCGTCGGCCAGCTCGGCAAGTAGCTCGCACCCACCGCCGCGTGCCCTACCCAGACCACCGGGCCCGCCGTCAGATCCGTTCCGTCACCCAAGAGGAGGTGCGACCGCATGAATACCTGTACGAACTGTCCAAGACCGTTTCAGCGCGGCCCCCGCCCTCTCAGCGTCCTCCGCAGGCTCCGACTTCGAACCCGGTCCCGTCGCCGCGACGAGCGCGGCGGCGCCGGCGTGGAGTTCCTGATCGTGGCCACAGTGCTGATCTTCTTGTTCTGCACCTTGGTCCAGTACGGCATCCGGTTCCATGCCCAACGCGTGGCCGAGGCTGCGGCCCGCGAAGCAGCGGTCGCTACGGCCCGCTACGACGGCACCGAGGGCTCCGGCAGCAGCACCGCCACGGAGTACATCAACGACGACGGCAAGCCGGCGGTCACCGGCTCGAGCGTCTCGGTCAGTCGCTCGGCTACCGAGGCCCGCGTCACCGTCACGGTCGAGATCGTCACCTTGGCGCCGTGGCTGGGCGGCTCGATCACGTCCACCGCGACGGCGCCGGTCGAGAGATTCGTCGAACCCTCCCGTGAGTTCACGAATTCTGAAGGGTATGCCGGTGGGAACTGACGGCTTGAGCCTCTCACAGAACGCGGTT
>NZ_JBDYKJ010000022.1:0-65577 GCF_040012395.1 Nocardioides sp. 31GB23
ACTGCTCGACCAACGACCACCGCCGTTGGTCGAGCAGCGAGGGCCGAAGGCTCGAGCGACGCCGAGACCCAGCGAGCCCATGGCGTACGGCAAGCACGACGGTCACCCGGTCTCGGCAACGCTCCTCGCTGGCGCTCGTCACTGCTCGACCAACGACGGCCGTTGGTCGAGCAGCGAGGGCCGAAGGCTCGAGCGACGCCGAGACCCAGTGAGTCCATGGCGTGCGGGCGGGCACGTCACCCGGTCTCGGCGACGCTCCTCGCTGGCGCTCGTCACTGCTCGACCAACGGCGGGGCCGAAGGCTCGAGCGACGCCGAGACCCCGCCCCCGCACGGCGTACGGCGCCGACCTCAGGCGAGCAGCTCGGCGACCGAGCGGACCTCGTCGGCCGTGTTCAGGGAGAGCATCAGCGTGGTCACGCCGGTCTCCTCCCACTGCGCGACCCGCTCCTTGACCTCGCCGGTGGTGCCGATGATGTGCATGTCGTCGACGAGCTCGTCGGGGATCAGTGCGGTGGCCTGGTCCTTCTTGCCGGCCAGGTAGAGCTCCTGCACCTCGGCGGCGAGCGACTCGTAGCCCATCCGCACGAAGACCTGGTTGTGGAAGTTCGCCTCCTTGGCGCCCATCCCGCCCATGTAGAGCGCCACGACCGGCTTCATCCCGTCCACGACGCGCTGCTTCTCGGCGGCGTCGGCGACGACCTGGAAGTGGCAGGTCGCGGCGATCTCGAAGGTCTCGCGGGTGCGCCGGGCGCCTTCGCGGGCGAAGCCCTCGTCGAGCCAGGGCCGGTACATGCCGGCCGACCTCGGCGTGTAGAAGATCGGGATCCACCCGTCGGCGATCTCCGCGGTCTGCGCGACGTTCTTGGGCCCCTCGGCGCCCAGCCAGATGGGGATGTCGGGCCGCAGCGGGTGGGTGA
The DNA here is from genome assembly GCF_040012395.1 of Nocardioides sp. 31GB23. Taxonomy (NCBI): domain Bacteria; kingdom Bacillati; phylum Actinomycetota; class Actinomycetes; order Propionibacteriales; family Nocardioidaceae; genus Nocardioides; species Nocardioides sp. 31GB23. The sequence continues at coordinate 920 of NZ_JBDYKJ010000022.1, forward strand.
TCGACTTCAGGGGCTTGCCCAGGCCGACCGACCCCTCGCCGGCGTACGGCAGCGGGTAGTGCGGTCCGTCGTTGGTGACGGGACCCTCGCGGCGCAGCACCTGGCGGATGATGTCGACGACCTCGCGGGTGCGGGCCAACGGCTTGGCGAAGGGCTCGCCGTACCAGCCCTCCACCACCTGGGGCCCGCTCACGCCCATGCCCAGCACCATCCGGCCACCGCTGAGGTGGTCGAGGGTCAGCGCGTGCATGGCGATCGAGGTGGGGGTGCGCCCCGACATCTGCACGATCGAGGTGCCCAGCCGCACGCTCGTGGTCTCCCGGCCCCACCAGGCCAGCGGCGTGAAGGCGTCGGAGCCCCAGGCCTCGGCGGTGAAGACCGCGTCGAAGCCCGACTCGTCGGCGGCCCGGACGATCTCGGCGTGGTGGGTGGGCGGCTGTGCGCCCCAGTACCCCAGCTGCAGTCCCAACTTCATGGCCGACAGCCTGCCAGACCCCTTGCACGGAAGATAGAACGTGTTCTACTTTCGTCCTCATGTCGCGCACCCTGTCTGCCCCGGTCACCGTCGCCTTCGACTACACCCGGTCGACGGGGCCGGTCCTGGGCCGGTTCCTGACCGGCCTGCGCGACGGCGTGGTCGTCGGCGGGCGCACCAGCGACGGCGAGGTCGTCGTCCCGCCCCCGGAGTACGACCCCGTGACCCACGCCGCGACCATCGACTTCGTCGAGGTCTCGCCCACCGGCACCGTGGTGAGCTGGTCGTGGGTGGCCGAGCCCGTCGCCGCCCAGCCCTTCGACCGGCCCTTCGCCTTCGCCCTGGTGCTGCTCGACGGGGCCACCAGGCCCTTCCTGCACGCGCTCGACGTGGCCTCGCCCGGCGACGTGGCCACGGGCATGCGGGTGCAGGTCCGCTGGCGCGCCGAGCGCACCGGCGCCATCACCGACATCGAGTGCTTCGAGCCGGTCACCGACCAGGCGGCCCCGCCGCCCGGCCCGCGCAGCACCCTCGACCCCGTCACCGGCGTGGTCACCCCGGTCGCCCTCGACTACACCTACGCCGCCTCCCCCGAGGAGTCCGCGTTCTACCGCGGGCTGGCCGAGGGCCGCGTCCTGGGGCAGCGCTGCCCCACCTGCGCCAAGGTCTACGTGCCGCCGCGCAGCGCCTGCCCGGCCGACGGCACTCCCACCACCGACGAGGTCGAGCTCTCCCAGACCGGCACGGTGACGACCTTCTGCATCGTCAACGTGCCGTTCCTGGGCCAGCGCATCACGCCGCCCTACGTGTCGGCGTACGTGCTGCTCGACGGGGCCGACATCGCCTTCCTGCACCTGATCCTCGACGTCCCCGCCGACCAGGTGCGGATGGGGATGCGGGTCGAGGCCGTCTGGAAGCCGCGCGAGGAGTGGGGCACCACCATCGAGAACATCAGCCACTTCAGGCCGACCGGCGAACCGGACGCCGCCTACGACACCTACAGCCAGCACCTCTGAGCCGGGAAGAGAGACGCATGAGAGACGTCGCCGTCGTCGGGTTCGCCCAACGGCAGATGCAGGAGTTCGACGGGTCCCCCACGTGCGTGGAGCTGCTCGTGCCGCTCTTCGCGGAGTGCTACGAGCAGACCGGGTGGACCCGGCGCGACATCGGCTTCTGGTGCTCCGGGTCCTCCGACTACCTGGCCGGCCGCTCGTTCTCGTTCGTGCAGGCCGTCGACGCGATCGGGGTGATCCCCCCGGTCAACGAGTCGCACGTCGAGATGGACCTGGCCTGGGCGGTCTACGAGGCCTGGCTCAAGATCCAGACCGGCGAGGTCGACACCGCGCTGGTCTACGCCTTCGGCAAGAGCTCGGCGGGGCTGCTGCGACGCACCCTGGCCCTGCAGCTCGAGCCCTACACGATGACGCCGCTGTGGCCCGACACCGTGTCGCTGGCCGGGCTGCAGGCCCGCGCCGGCCTCGACGCCGGGCTCTGGGACGAGCAGGCCATGGCCGAGGTCGCCCACCGCTCGCTCACCGACGCCGAGACCAACGAGTACGCCGTGCGCAGCGGCGGCTCCTCGGTCGCCGAGCTCCTCGCCCGCCCGGTGTACGCCGACCCGTTGCGCAAGCACGACTGCGCACCGGTCACCGACGGGGCGGCCGCCATCGTGCTGGCCGCCGGCGACCGGGCCCGCGAGGTCCGCGGCCGGCCCGCATGGCTGAGCGGCATCTCCCACCACGTCGACCCGATGAGCATGGGCACCCGCGACCTGACCCGCTCGCCCTCGACGGCACGCTCGGGCGCGGCGCTCGACCTCGACGGGGTCGACCTCGCCGAGCTGCACGCGCCGTTCAGCCACCAGGAGCTGGTGCTGCGCCGTGAGCTGGGGCTGGGCGACGACGTGCGGATCAACCCCTCGGGCGGCGCCCTGACCAGCAACCCGATGTTCTCGGCCGGTGGCATCCGGATCGGCGAGGCGGCCCGGCGGGTGTGGGACGGGGAGTCCGACAAGGCGCTGGCCCACGCGACCAGCGGCCCGGCGCTGCAGCAGAACCTCGTGTGCACCCTGGAAGGACAGCGATGAGCAAGCAGCCAGCCGCCGTGATCGGGGTGGGCCAGACCCACCACCGCGCCAAGCGGGACGACGTGTCCATGGCCGGGCTGTGCCGCGAGGCGATGGACCGGGCCCTCGAGGACGCCGGCCTCACCCTCGACGAGATCGACGCGATCGTCGTCGGCAAGGCCCCCGACCTCTTCGAGGGCGTGATGATGCCCGAGCTGTTCCTGGCCGAGGCGCTGGGCGCGGCCGGCAAGCCCCTGCTGCGGGTGCACACCGCCGGGTCGGTGGGCGGGTCGACCGCGATCGTGGCGGCCTCGCTGGTGCAGGCCGGGGTGCACAAAAGGGTGCTCACCGTCGCCTACGAGAAGCAGTCGGAGTCGAACGCGATGTGGGCGCTGTCGGTGCCCGTGCCCTTCAACATGCCGGTGCACGCGGGCGCGGGCGGCTACTTCGCCCCCCACGTGCGCTCCTACATCCGCCGCTCGGGCGCGCCCACCCACGTCGGGGCGGTCGTCGCGGCCAAGGACCGCACCAACGCCCTGCGCAACCCCTACGCGCACCTGCACAACGAGGGCACCACCGTGGAGTCGGTGCTGGCCTCGCAGATGCTCTGGGACCCGATCCGCTACGACGAGACCTGCCCCTCCTCCGACGGCGCCTGCGCGCTGGTGATCGTCGACGAGGACGTCGCCGCCTCCTCGCCCAACCCCGCGTGGATCCACGGCACCGCGATGCGCTCGGAGGCGACCACGGCCGCCGAGCGCGACCAGGTCAACCCCCAGGCCAGCCGCGACGCCGCCGCCTCGCTGTGGAAGCAGGCCGGCATCACCTCCCCCATCGACGAGATCGACGTGGCCGAGATCTACGTGCCCTTCAGCTGGTTCGAGCCGATGTGGCTGGAGTCGCTGGGCTTCGCCGAGGAGGGCGCCGGCTGGAAGCTCACCGAGTCGGGCGAGACGGCCATGGACGGGCGGTTGCCGGTCAACTGCTCGGGCGGGGTGCTCTCGTCGAACCCGATCGGCGCCTCCGGCATGCTGCGCTTCGGCGAGGCGGCGCTGCAGGTGCGCGGCGCGGCCGGGGAGCACCAGGTCGACGGTGCGCGCCGGGCCCTGGGACACGCCTACGGCGGTGGCTCGCAGTTCTTCTCGATGTGGGTCGTGGGGGCGGAGAAGCCCCAGCACTGACGCCGTAGGCTCGGCGCATGATCGAGCTGCGCACGCCCACCCAGATCGAGCAGATGCGTCCCGCGGGACGCTTCGTGGCCGACGTCATCACCAGGCTCTCCGAGGTCGCCGACGTCGGGATGAACCTGCTCGAGCTCGACGCGGTGGCCCACGAGATGATCCGCGAGCGCGGCGCGGAGTCCTGCTACATCGACTACCACCCCTCCTTCGGCGCCTCGCCCTTCGGCAAGGTGCTGTGCACCTCGGTCAACGACGCGGTCCTGCACGGCCTGCCGCGCGACTACGTGCTCGCCGACGGCGACCTGCTCAGCGTCGACTTCGCCGCCAGCGTCGACGGCTGGGTCGCCGACTCCGCCTTCAGCATGGTCGTGGGCACGGCGCGGGCCGAGGACCTGCACCTGATCGAGGTCACCGACCGGGCACTGGCCGCCGGCATCGGCGCCACCACGGTCGGCAACCGCATCGGCGACATCTCGGCCGCCATCGGCGAGGTGGCCCGGGCCGAGGGCCTGAAGGTCAACCTGCAGTTCGGCGGGCACGGCGTGGGCCGCACGATGCACGGCGACCCGCACGTGCCCAACGACGGGCGGCCCGGGCGCGGCTTCAAGCTCAAGCCGGGGCTGGTCATCGCGATCGAGCCGTGGTTCGTGCACACCACCGACGAGATCTACACCGACGCCGACGGCTGGACCATCCGCAGCGCCGACGGCGCCCGGGGCGCCCACATGGAGCACACCGTGGCGGTCACCGAGGACGGCCCGCTGGTGCTCACCGCGCGTGGCTGAGGCCGCTCAGGCGTAGGCCACGCCCAGCTCCTTGATCCCGTTGATCCAGCTGTGGCGCAGCCGCCGCTCCGGGTCGGTGCGCCGCACGACCGGCGCGTGCTCGGCCAGCGCCTCGAAGATCAGCCGCACCTCGAGCCTGGCGAGGTTGGCGCCGATGCAGTAGTGCGCACCGTGGCCGCCGAAGGACAGGTGCGGGTTGGGGTCGCGGGTGATGTCGAAGCGGAACGGGTCCTCGAAGACGTCCTCGTCGAAGTTCGCGCTGGCGTAGAACAGCCCCACCCGCTGGCCCGCGCGCACCGCCACGCCACCGACCTCGACGTCGCGCAGCGCCGTACGCTGGAAGACGCTGACCGGGGTCGCCCAGCGGATCACCTCGTCGACCATCGTCGAGGGGCGCTCCCGCTTCCACAGCTCCCACTGGTCGGGGTGGTCGAGGAACGCGGCCATGCCGTGCGAGATGGCGTTGCGGGTCGTCTCGTTGCCCGCCACGGTCAGCAGGATGACGAAGTAGCCGAACTCGTCGTCGGTGAGCCCCCGGCCCTCCTTCTCGGCGCTGAGCAGCTTGGTGATCAGGTCGTCGCGGGGCTCCTCGCGGCGCGCGGCGGCCAGGCCCATGGCGTAGCCGAGGATCTCGGCGGCGGCGACGTCGGGCTCCCCCTGGTAGTCGGGGTCGTCGGAGGCCAGCATCTCGTTGGACCACTCGAAGAGCTTGCGGCGCTCCTCCTGCGGCACGCCGATCAGGTCGGCGATGGCCTGCAGCGGCAGCTCGGCGGCGACCTCCTCGACGAAGTTCCCGCTGCCCCGCTCGACGGCCTCCCGCACGATCTGGTGGGCACGCTGCTCCATGATCTCCTCGAGCCGCGCGATCGAGCGCGGCGTGAACCCGCGCGAGATGATCTGGCGGGTGGAGGTGTGCTCGGGAGCGTCCTGGTTGAGCAGGATGACGCGCTGCAGCTCGATCTGCTCGCGCTGCATGCCCTCCTGGAACCGGATGATCGCGCCGTTCTCGGAGGCCGAGAAGTCCTTGCTGTTCTTGGAGACCGCGGCCACGTCGGCGTACGCCGACAGCGCCCAGTAGCCGCTCCCGGACTCGACCGACATGCCGTCGCGCGAGGACTGCGGCTGCTCGACCCAGTGCACCGGCTCGTGGCGTCGCATCGCCCGCAGCTGCTCGTGCGGGACGCCCTCCCACAACACGTCGGGGTCGGTGGGGTCGAAGGTCGCGGGGACCGCCCCCTCGACGCTCATCGGTAGGCCACCTGCAGCTCCTTGACGCCGTTGACCCAGCCGCTGCGCAACCGGTTCGGCTCACCGAGCTGACGGATCTGCAGCCCCCGGTCGGCGATCGCGTTGAACATCAGGTCGACCTCCATGCGCGCCAGGTTGGCGCCGATGCAGTAGTGCGCACCGTGCCCGCCGAAGGCCTGGTGCGGGTTGGGGTCGCGGGTGATGTCGAAGCGGAAGGGGTCCTCGAAGACGTCCTCGTCGAAGTTCGCGCTGGCGTAGAGCAGCCCCACCCGCTCCCCCTTCGGCACCAGGACCCCACCGATCTCGACGTCGCGCAGCGCGGTGCGCTGGAAGGCGGTGATGGGGGTCGCCCAGCGGATGATCTCGTCGGTCGCGGTGCGGGGGCGGTGCTCGCGGTAGTGCTCCCACTGCGCGGGGTCGGCCATGAAGGCGTGCTGGCCCCAGGTGATGGCGTTGCGGGTGGTCTCGTTGCCGGCCACCGCCAGCAGGATCATGAAGAAGCCGAACTCGTCGTCGGTCAGGCCGCGCCCGTCGACGTCGGCGCTGATCAGGCGGGTGACGATGTCCTCACGGGGGTGCTGGCGCCGGTCGTCGGCCAGCGCCATGGAGTAGGCGAGGATCTCGGCGAAGGCCACCATCTGGTCGCCCTCGACCTCGGGGTCGTCGTAGGACATCAGCTGGTTGGACCACTCGAAGAGCCGGCCACGGTCCTCCTGGGGAACGCCGAGCAGGTCGGCGATGGCCTGCAGCGGCAGCTCGGCGGCCACGTCCTCGACGAAGTTGCCCTCGCCCTTGGCGACCGCGTCGTCGACGATCTTCTCGGCCCGTTGCTTCAGGCTGTCGTGCAGCGCGTTGATGGCGCGCGGGGTGAAGGCGCGCGAGACGATCTGGCGCAGCTTGGTGTGGTCGGGGGCGTCGTTGTTGATCAGCAGGAAGCTCGAGCCCTCCACCTCGTCGCGCGTCATCTCCGGGCCGAAGCGGATGATCACGCCGTTCTCGCGTGTCGAGAAGTCGGTCTGGTTCTTCGAGACCGCGGCCACTTCGGCGTGCCGGCTCACCGCCCAGAAGCCCTCGTGGTCGGGGAACCCAGCGCGGGCCTCGGCCCGCTGGGGGACGAAGGAGACCGGCGCGGTGCGGCGCAGGCGCAGCAGCTCCTCGTGGGGGACCCCCACCGCCAGGGTGTCCGGGTCGGTGGGGTCGAAGACCGTGTCACGGGTGTCGAGCTGGGTCACTGGCGCTTCTCCATCGTGGCGGCGGGTGGAACGTGTTCTAGTGAGAGAGGTTACATACCGGCAGTACGCCGTGCTAGCCGTCTGACGAGATTTGTTTGGCTGAAGTGAGAACGTGTTCTAGTTTGCTTCCATGGGCACCCCAGTGATCGTCGACGCCGTCCGCACCCCCCTCGGCAAGCGCAACGGCTGGCTGGCCGGTGTGCACCCCGCGCAGCTGCTCGCCTTCGTGCAGCGCCAGGTCGTCGAGCGCGCGGGCATCGACCCCGAGCTCGTCGAGCAGGTCGTCGGCGGCTGCGTCACCCAGGCCGGGGAGCAGTCCAACGACATGGTCCGACGCGCCTGGCTCTACGCCGGCCTCCCCCAGCACACCGGCGCGACCGCCATCGACGCCCAGTGCGGCTCGGGCCAGCAGTCCGCGCACCTGGTCGCCGACATGGTGGCCGCCGGCACCATCGACGTCGGGATCGCCTGCGGGGTCGAGGCGATGTCGCGCATCCCGCTGGGCGCCAACGTCCCGGCGGGGATGGGCGACCCGCGCCCCGCGGACTGGTCGATCGACCTGCCCAACCAGTTCGAGGCCGCCGACCGCATCGCCCGGCACCGCGGGCTGGACCGCGCCGACCTCGAGGCGTTCGGGCTCGCCAGCCAGCAGAAGGCGCGGGTCGCGGTCGACGAGGGTCGCTTCAAGCGCGAGATCGCGGCGTACGACGCGCCGGTGCTGGATGAGGACGGCTCCCCCACCGGCGAGACCCGGCTGGTCGACACCGACCAGGGCCTGCGCGAGACCACGCTCGAGGGGCTCGCCGGGCTCCGCACGGTGCTGCCCGACGGGCTGCACACCGCCGGCACCTCCTCGCAGATCTCCGACGGCGCCTCGGCGGTGCTGATCATGGACGAGGCGAGGGCGCGCGCCCTCGGGCTGCGCCCGCGTGCGCGGATCGTGACGCACTGCCTGGTCGGCTCCGACCCCTACTTCCACCTCGACGGGCCGATCGACGCGACCCAGCGGGTGCTCGACCGCACCGGCATGTCGATCTCCGACATCGACCTCTTCGAGGTCAACGAGGCCTTCGCCTCCGTCGTGCTGTCGTGGGCCGGCCAGCACCAGGTCGACATGGACCGGGTCAACGTCAACGGCGGCGCGATCGCCCTGGGCCACCCCGTCGGCTCCACCGGCACCCGCCTCATCACCACCGCCCTGCACGAGCTCGAGCGCCGCGAGCTCTCCACCGCCCTGGTCTCCATGTGCGCCGGCGGCGCCATGGCCACCGGCACCCTCCTCGAGCTGATCTGAGCGCCGCCCGCGGGAGTTTTATCGGGGACCTGATGGAACTCGCGCTGCCCTACTGATCCTTCGTGCAGGCGACGCGAGTTCCGTGTTGCTGCGGCGGCCGGCGGACTCAGTTATCCACAGGCGCGCGTCCTGACGGGTGCACCCGGCGGGCACCCGGAGCCAGACTCCGACCATGCTGGCTCACCTCACGGACGACCTCGGGGTCGTGCTGCGCCGCGACCTGGTCGCCGCGGGGCTCGACGACAACGCCATCGCGCGACGATGTCGAACGGGCGAGCTCACCCGCCTGCGGCAAGGGGTGTACGTCGCCACCGCGGCGTACACCGCCGCCGACGCGTCGGGGCGGCACCTCATGCTCTGCCGCGGGGTGATGCGCCTGTACCCCGCCGACGTGGCGCTGTCCCACACGAGCGCCGCCCTGGCGTACGGCGCCCCTGCGTGGCAGGTCCCTCTCGACGTCGCTCATGTCACCGGGCTCGAGCCGCAAGGGACGCGAACCCAGGCGCGGGTACGGCACCACGAGGGTGTGTGCCGTGTGGGGGACGTCTCGCGGCGTGAGGGGCACTGGATCACCGCCCCGGCTCGCACGGCGCTCGATGCGGCGTCGCTGCTCGATCGCGACGCGGCGGTGTGCGTGATCGACTGGTTCGTCGAGAGCGGTCACACCACCCTGGCCGAGTGCCGCCAGCAGCTGCTGTCGAGGCGGGAGTGGACCGACCACCTCGATCTGACCATGAAGCTCGACCACGCTCGCGAGGGGTCCCAGAGCGTCGCGGAGAGCCGCTGCCACCTGCTCTTCTCCGACCACGGACTGCCCAGGCCCCTGCAGCAGGTGGAGGTCCGCGACGAGCGGGGCTGGCTGGTCGGCATCGTCGACTTCGCGTGGCCGGAGCACCGGGTGGTGCTGGAGTTCGACGGGATCGAGAAGTACCACCGCTACCGCAGGCCCGGCGAGAGCATCGAGGAGATGGTCCTGCGGGAGAAGTGGCGAGAGGACCGCATCCGCGAGGTCATGGGCTGGACGATCATCCGGATCTCGTGGGCCGACCTGGAGCACCCGGCGCGCCTGGTCGAGCGGCTGCGACGCCAGCTCGCCCGGTCTGCCTGAGGTACGGAACTGGCGCTACCTGCACGAACCTTCAGCCAGGTAGCGCGAGTTCCATCGGGCACCCGATGAAACTCCCCCGCGGCGGCCTCAGGAGGGGCGGTAGCCCGAGGGGACGGCCCAGCTGCCGCCGGCGGAGCGCAGCTGCTCGTAGATGTCGTACTCGGGGGCGTAGTGCTCGAGGAGGCGGGTGCGGGTGGTGTCGGAGAGGGCGGGGGTGGCGGTGGAGGTCGACCAGTTCTTGGTGACCAGGTCGACCTGCTGGCCCAGCTGCTGGGCGATCCACGACTGCCACACGTCGGCGGCCTCGAGGGCGAAGATGCGGTCGACGCCGATGGTCAGGTCGTCGTCGAGAGCCACGAAGCGGGCCTGGCGCCCGGTGATGGCGCCGGGGGCGCCGTCGAGGTGGGCGGCCACGAAGTCGTCGAAGCTGGTCTCACCGGTCCACTTGCCGTCGGCCTTGCCCTTCAGCGCCGGGCGCTGCCGGTAGCGCCACCACGACTCCAGCCACGACACCGGCTCGCGGAAGAGCGTCACCAGCTCGTAGTCTCTGCGCTCGTAGCCGGCGCCCTGCAGCACCGGCACCATCCGGTTGGCGAAGGTGCGGCAGTTCATGTGCTTGAGGCGGGGGTTGACCCGCATCAGGATCTCGGCGTGGCCCTTCAGCGTGGTGACCAGCGTCGTCGAGGCGCACTTGGGCATCGACAGCATCACGAACCCGTGGGCAGGCAGAGCGATCACGTGCCCGAACCTACCGTTCACCCGCCCGACCGGAACCGGACGCCCCCGCATGCGTTGATACGACCATGTGCGACGACCACCACGCGCCCCACCGCGAGCTCACCGCCCCCGACGCGGCCACCCGCGCCCGCCTGACCCGCCGCAGCACCCTGGGCGCCGCCGGCGCAGGTCTGCTGATGGCCGGCACGGCGGGGACCCTGACCGGCGCGGCCGCGGCCCCGGGCAGCCCGGCCGCGCGCACCGGCGCCTCCCGCACCTCGCGGCTGACCCGGGGCACCCACCTCGTGCACGCCGACCTGCACAACCACACGCTGCTCAGCGACGGCGACGGCGACCCGGCGGCGGCGTTCGACTCGATGCGCGAGGCCGGTCTCGACGTGGCGGCGCTGACCGACCACGCCACGCTGTCCGACAACCTGCTCGGCGACGTGCTCACCGACCTGCTGCCGCCGGAGTACACCCAGGCCGCCGGCCTCACCCCGCGCGGGTGGCGCGCCACCGGGGCGTACGCCGACGCGGCCGACGTCGACGGCGCGTTCACCGCGATCCGTGGCTTCGAGTGGTCCGAGCCGCTGATCGGCCACGTCAACGTGTGGTTCAGCGAGCACTACACCGACGTCCTGCAGGCCGGCCTGATGCAGCCGCTGCTCGCCTGGCTGCGCCGCGAGCCCGGGCTGGTGCTCGACGGCGGCGCCGGCGCGCTGGCCGGCTTCAACCACCCGGGCCGCGAGCCCGGACGCTTCCAGGAGTTCGTGTACGACGCCCGCGTGCGCGACCAGGTCGTGGGCCTGGAGATGTTCAACCGGCGCGACGACTACCTCTTCGAGGGCTTCGCCGACGGCCGCGGCTCGCCGCTGTGCGTGTGCCTCAACAACGGCTGGCGCACCGGCATCACCGGCGTCACCGACGAGCACGGCACCGACTGGGGCTTCCCCGAGGGCAAGGGCCGCACGGGGCTGTGGGTGCGCGACCACAGCCGCCAGGGGGTCAAGCGCGCCATGCGCCGGCGCCGCTTCTTCGCCACCCGCACCTCCGGGCTGCGCCTCGACGCCACCGCCGCCACCCGCCAGGGCGCCCCGGTGCGGATGGGCTCGGTCGTCACCCTCCCCCGCCGCGGCCGTACGACGCTGACGCTGCGGCTGGACCTGGCGCGGGACCGCTCGTGGCGCGGGCGGCGCCTGGCCGCCCAGGTGCTGCGACCCGGCACCGACGCCCCGCTCGTGGCCGACGTGGTCGACTTCGAGGTCGGTCCGCTGCTCGAGCTGCGGGTGCCGGTCGACGTGGCCGACGGCGACTGGCTGCTGGTGCGGGTCTCCGACCCGGACGAGCCCAACGCGACACCGGGCCCGGAGGGCCACCCGTGCAACGACCTGGGGATCGCCTACACCAGCCCGTGGTGGCTGGAGACCCGCTGAGCCGCCGCAGCGAGGCTCACTCGGGCGCGGTGGTGCGGTACTGCCCGCGGAAGAACAGCAGCGGGTCGGGCTCCTGGGCACCGACCTGCAGGTCGAGGGCGCGCCCGATCACCACGTAGTGGTCGCCGGCCTCGTGCACGGCGTGCACGGTGCAGTCGATGTGCGCCAGGGTGCCGCTGAGCACCGGCGACCCGGTGTGCTGCGAGGGTGTCCAGTCGACGCCGGCGAACTTGTCGACGCCGCGGCTGGCCATCTGGTTGGACAGCGCGGCCTGGTCGGCGGCGAGCACGTTGACGCAGAAGCGGCCCGAGCGCTGGATCAGCGGCCAGGCGCGCGCGGTCTTCGACGGCACGAACAGCACCAGCGGCGGGTCGAGGGAGACGCTCGAGAACGACTGGCAGGTCATCCCGACCGGCTCGTCGCCGCTCATCGTGGTGACGACGGCGACGCCGGAGCCGAACTGGCTCAGCACGTCGCGGAAGCGGCGGGCCGCGGCGGCCGCCGCCGGGTCCTCGCCGGGCACGGCGACGTCCTCACCGGGCCCGAGGTGCAGGTCGTAGACCGAGTCGCCGAGCCAGGACTCGATCAGCTCGGGGCTGGGCCAGGTCTCCCGGGCGTCCGGGCTCATCCCCTCGGGGATCTGGGCGTGCTCCGACATGGTCTCGACCTTAGACATCACTGCCCACCCGAGAAGTCGTGCCCCCAGTAGGAGACCGCCGTCGACTCGCGCGCCACCCACCGGGCGTCGTCGACCTGGAGGCCGTCGGTGCCGAACTCGATGTCGAAGCCACCGGGCGAGCGGACGTAGAAGGAGACCATCTCGTCGTTCATGTGCCGGCCCAGGGTCGCCGAAAGCGGCGCACCGTGCTTGCGCACCCGCTCCAGCGCCCGCCCGACGTCGTCGAGCTCCTCGACCTCGAGCATGATGTGCACGCAGCGCGCCGGGTTCGGCATCGGCAGGAACGCCAGCGAGTGGTGGCGCGGGTTGACGCCCAGGAAGCGCAGCCACACCTTCGAGCCGGCCTCCTTGCCGACGAACTCACCGGGCATGCTCATCGAGTCGCGCAGCCGGAAGCCGAGCACCTCGGAGTAGAAGCGAAGCGCCTCGACGTCGTCGTCGACCGGCACCACGATGTGGCCCATCCCCTGGTCGCCGGTCACGAAGCGCGCGCCGTACGGCGTCACGACGGGCCGCGACTCGTAGGTGATGCCGTGGAAGAGCTCGAAGACGTTGCCGAAGGGGTCCTCGAAGCGCACCAGCTCCTGGACCCGGCGCTCGTCGAGCTCCTCGCCGCTGCCCTCCTCGAAGGCGACCCCGGCCTCCTTCAGGTGCTCCCTCGCGGCCTGGAGCGCCTGGTGGTCGGCGACCTCCCAGCCGGTGCAGGCGAGCTGGTCGACGTCGGCGGGCACCACGACCAGGCGCGCGGAGACCGCGTCGATGCGGAAGTAGAGGTGGTCGGGGTGCGGCCCGCGCCCCTCGGCGAGGCCGAGCACCTTGGTCGCGAAGTGGCGCCACTGCTCGGGGTCGGTGCTGGCCACCCGCACGTAGCCCATGGAACGGATGTCGATGCTCATGGGCGAGCCCTCTCCTGGTGGCGGGCGAGGAAGGCGGTGGCCACCTCGCGGAACTCCTCGGCGGCCTCGATCTGGGCCCAGTGGCCGCAGTGGGGGAAGACGTGCAGGCTGGCGCGCGGGATCAGCTTGAGCGCGGCCATCGCCCCGTCGAGCGGGTTGACGCGGTCCTCGCGGCCCCAGGTCAGCAGGGTGTGCTTGCGCAGCCGGTGCGCCTCGCGCCACAGCATGCCGTCCTCGGCGGTCTCGGGGTCCCAGAAGGACATCCCCATCGAGCGCATCGCCTCCTGCGCGCCGGGCGCGGTGGCGTCGGCGTACCGGGCGGCGACGAGCTCGTCGGTGACCAGCGACTGGTCGACGACCATGGTCGAGATGAAGGCGCGCAGCCGTTCGGGGGTCGGGTCGCCGCCGAACTCCATCAACCGCTGCACCCCCTCGGTCGGGTCGGCGTGGAAGAGGTTGAGCGAGAGCCCGCCGGGGCCCATCAGCACCAGCCGCCCGACCCGGTCGGGGTAGGACAGCGCCAGCCGCATCGCCGTGCCGCCGCCGAGGCTGTTGCCGAGCAGGTGGATCCGCTCGATGCCCAGCTCGTCGAGCAGCGCGACCACGGCGTCGGCGGCGAAGCGGTAGTAGTTGCCGACCACCGGCGGCTTGTCGGAGCCGCCGAACCCGGGCTGGTCGACCAGGACCGTGCGGAAGGTCTGCGCGAACCCGGGCAGCGCCGGGCCGAAGTTCGACCACGACGAGGCGCCGGGCCCACCGCCGTGCAGCATCACCAGTGGCAGCCCACCGCCGACGTCAGTGGGCTCCCCCGCCTCGTAGTAGCGCAGGGTGATCTCGCCGGCGGCGTCGGTGGCGACCGTGGCCTCGTGCTGGAGGGAGTCGGGAGTCACGGTCAGTACATCCCCGGGTCGACCTTGTGGCCGAACTCGTGGGCGCCGAACATCTGCAGGGCGCGCTCGGGGTCGTTGGCGGCGTGCACCCGCCCGGCGTGCGCGTCGCGCCAGGCGCGCTGCAGGTAGGTGCCCTGGGCCAGCGCCCGGCCCCCGGACGCCTCGAAGAGCTCGTCGATGGCGTCGATGGCGCGCTGCGAGCCGATGACCTGGTCGCGGCGCACCTTCAGGCGCAGGCGCAGCGGGATCTGCTCGCCCCGGGCCACGTGCGCCTGCTCCTCGCGGATGTTGCCCACCAGCAGCGCCCAGGCCGCGTCGATCTCGCTGGAGGCGCGGGCGATGCGGACCATCGCGAAGGGGTCCTTCGAGGCCTTCTCCCCCAGGTACGCCGCGCGGCTGCGCTGCTGCTGCATCTCGACGTGCTCGGCGTAGGCGCCCATGGCCATCCCGATGATCGGGGTGGTGATGGTGCCGGTGAAGATCGAGTGGAAGGGCAGCTTGTAGAGGTCGCTGGTGTTCTGCGCCTGGCCCGGGCCCCGGCACGAGCCGGTCTCGCCCATCGAGAGCGTGAAGGCCTCGGGGACGAACACGTCGTCGACCACGACGTCGTTGGAGCCGGTGCCCGAGAGCCCGACCATGTGCCACACGTCGTTGATGGTGTAGTCGGGGCGCGGGACCATGAACGTCTTGAAGTCGACCACGTTGCCGTCGCCGTCGAGGACCAGCCCGCCCAGCAGCACCCAGCTGCAGTGGTCGGCGCCCGAGGAGAAGCTCCACTTGCCCGAGAGCCGGTAGCCGCCGTCGGTGACCACCGCCTTGCCCGTGGGGGCGTAGGAGGAGGAGAGGCGGGTGGCGGTGTCCTCGCCCCACACCGCCTGCTGCGCCTCGTCGGCGAAGAGCGCCACCTGCCAGGGGTGCACGCCCACGACGCTGCTGACCCAGCCGGTCGAGCCGCAGGCCGAGGCGATGTCGCGCACCGCGGTGTAGAAGTCGACCGGGTCGGCCTCGAAGCCGTCGAAGCGGCGCGGCTGCAGGAGCTTGAAGAAGCCGGTCTCCTCCAGCTCCTTGATGTTGGCGTCGGGCACCACCCGGAGACGCTCGGCCTCGTCCGCACGCTCGCGGAGGCCCGGGAGCAGGTCGCGCACCCCGTCGAGAACAGCCTGGGTCATCATGATCTCCTGTCGGTGGAACGTGTTCCACCAAGATTAGAACACGTTCTAGTCTTGGACAAGGAGCCGCCCCTCACCCGTCGGCCGCCGCCTTGTCCAGCTCGGCGCGCAGCATCAGCGCGATGTCGACGAGCTGGTCCTCCTGGCCGCCGATCAGCTTGCGGCGCCCCGCCTCGAGCAGGATCTTGGCCCCCGAGACGTCGTAGCGCTCGGCGGCGTTGCCCGCGTGCTTGAGGAAGCTCGAGTAGACCCCCGCGTAGCCCATCATCAGCGTCATCCGGTCGAGCCGGCACTCCTCGGGCATCGCCGGGCGGATGACGTCCTCCGAGGCGTCCACGACCTGCAGGAAGTCGACGCCGGTGCGCCAGCCGAGCTTGTCGCACACCCCGATGAAGGCCTCCAGCGGCGTGTTGCCGGCGCCGGCGCCGAAGCGGCGTACGGAGCCGTCGATCTGGGTGGCCCCGGCACGCGCGGCGATCACGGTGTTGGCGACCCCGAGCCCGAGGTTCTCGTGGCCGTGGAAGCCCACGTCGGCGACGTCGCCGATCTCGGCGACGACCGCAGCGACCCGGTCGGCGGTCTGCTCCATCACCAGCGCCCCGGCCGAGTCGACGACGTAGACGCACTGGCAGCCCGCGTCGACCATGGTCCGGGCCTGCGCGGCGAGCACCTCGGGTGGCTGGGTGTGGCTCATCATCAGGAAGCCGACGGTCTCGAGCCCCAGCTCGCGGGCCAGCCCGAAGTGCTGGATCGAGGTGTCGGCCTCGGTGCAGTGCGTGGCGATGCGGCAAATCTGGCCGCCGTTGTCCTGCGCGGCACGGATGTCGTCCTTGGTGCCCACGCCGGGCAGCATCAGGAACGCGATCCGGGCCCGGGTCGCGGTCTCGGCCGCGGTGCGGATCAGCTCCTGCTCGGGGGTGCGCGAGAAGCCGTAGTTGAAGGACGAGCCGCCCAGCCCGTCGCCGTGGGTCACCTCGATCACCGGGACGCCCGAGGCGTCGAGGGCGGCCACGATGTCGCGCACCTCGGTGGTGGTGAACTGGTGGCGCTTGTGGTGCGAGCCGTCGCGCAGGCAGGTGTCGGTCAGGCGCAGGTCGAGGTCGCCGCCGTGGCGACCGCTCCAGGTGCGGGCCAGGTCGTCGCGTGCGGTGCTCATCGGGTGGCTCCCTGGGTGAGGATCGAGGCGGATCGGGCGATCGTGTCGCCGACGCGGGCGGCCGCGGCGGTCATGATGTCGAGGTTGCCGGCGTACGGCGGCAGGTAGTCGCCGGCGCCCTCGACCTCGATGAAGACCGAGAGCTTGAGCTGGCCCTGCGTGGCCGGCGAGGGCTCGTCGAGCTGGGGCTCCTGGAGCAGCCGGTAGCCGGGCACGTACTCCTGGACCGCCTTCTCCATGGCGGTCACCGAGGCCAGGATCGCGTCGCGGTCGGCCTCGGGCGGCACCGCGCAGTAGATGGTGTCGCGCATGATCATCGGCGGCTCGGCCGGGTTGAGGATGATGATCGCCTTCCCGCGGGCGGCGCCACCGATGCTCTCGACGCCCGCGGCCGTGGTGCGGGTGAACTCGTCGATGTTGGCGCGGGTGCCGGGACCGGCCGACATCGACGACACCGAGGCCACGATCTCGGCGTAGGAGACGCCGCCGACGTCGGCCACGGCCCGGGAGACCGCCGCCACCATCGGGATCGTCGCCTGGCCGCCGCAGGTGATCATGTTGACGTTCATCGCGTCGGCGTGGTCGGCGCCGTTGACCGGCGGGATCACCGCCGGTCCGACCGCGGCCGGGGTGAGGTCGACCGCGCGGATGCCCCGCTCCTCGTAGCGGGGCGCGTACTCGCGGTGCACGTGGGCCGAGGTCGCCTCGAAGACCAGGTCCGGCAGCTCGTCCTGCCCGAGCAGCCAGTCGACCCCCTGGTGGGAGGCCTGCAGGCCCTGCTCGGTGGCCAGCCGCAGACCCTCGGAGGCGGGGTCGACCCCGACCATCCACCGGGGCTCCACGTGCTCGCTGCGCAGCAGCTTGAACATCAGGTCGGTGCCGATGTTGCCGGGCCCGACGATGGCGGCGGTCAGCTTCTGGTTGCTCACGGCCGTCATGCTAGAACCTGTTACAGTTTTGCGCCATGACGGGTACGCCGCGCGCTCCTCGAGCAGCCACCAGCACCATCACGGCCGCCGACCCACTGCCCACCGAGGTCGACGTCGTCGTCGTGGGTGCGGGCGGCGCCGGGATGACCGCGGCGCTGGCCGCCGGCACCGCCGGGCTCGACACCCTCCTGGTCGAGAAGAGCGGCTACTTCGGCGGCTCGACCGCCCGCTCCGGCGGCGGAGTGTGGATCCCCGGCAACTACGCCCTGCGCGAGGCCGGCCAGGTCGACGACGACGACCACGAGCAGGCGATGGCCTACCTCGAGGCCATCGTGGGCGACGTGGTGCCCCGGGTGCGCCGCGAGACCTACCTGCGCCGCGGCCCCGAGGTGATGGACTTCCTGCGCGAGCGCACTCCCCTGCGCTTCGCGTGGGTGCCGGGCTACAGCGACTACCTGCCCGAGCAGCCGGGCGGCCGGGCGGCGGGCCGCAGCTGCGAGCCGGTGCCGATGGACGCCTCCTTCCTGGGCGCCGAGCTCGAGCGGCTGCACCCGGCGTACAGCAAGGCGCCGGCCAACATGATCGTCACCCAGGCCGACTTCCGCAGGATCAGCCTGGGCATGCGTACCTGGCGCGGCCCGGCGACGATGCTGAAGGTGCTGGTCAGGCGGGTCGTGGCCGGCCTGCGCCGGCACCGGATGTACGCGATGGGCAACGCCATCGTCATCAGCCTGCGCCAGGGGCTCATCGAGGCCGGCGTGCCGCTGGCCTACGACACCGCCCTCGACGAGCTCGTGCTCGAGCACGGCCGGGTGGTGGGCGTGCGCGTCACCCGCGGGGGGCAGCGCCACGAGGTCCGCGCCCGACGCGGCGTGGTGCTGGGCAGCGGCGGCTTCGAGCGCAACCTCGAGCTGCGCGAGCAGCACCAGCCGCGCCCGACCTCGGTGGAGTGGACCACCGGCTCGGAGTTCAACACCGGCGCCGGACTCCTGGCCGGCATCGCCGTCGGCGCCCGGACCGACCTGCTCGACGACGCGTGGTGGGGCCCGACCATCCCGCTGCCGGGCCGGCCGTGGTTCTGCCTGGCCGAGCGCAACCTGCCCGGCTCGGTCATCGTCAACGGCGCGGGGCGCCGCTTCATGAACGAGGCGCTGCCCTACGTCGAGGCCGTGCACGAGATCTACGCCGGCGAGGCCACCGGGGTGCAGCACGTGCCGGCCTGGATGGTCTTCGACCAGCGCTACCGCAACCGCTACCTCTTCGCCGGGCTCGGGCCCCGCCAGCCCTTCCCCGGGCGCTGGTACAAGGAGGGCGTCGTGAAGAAGGCCGACTCGCTCGCGGCGCTCGCGGAGCAGATCGAGGTGCCGGTCGAGGGCCTCACCTCGACCGTGCAGCGCTTCAACACCTTCGCGGCCAGCGGGGTCGACGAGGACTTCCACCGCGGCGACTCGGCCTACGACAAGTACTACTCCGACCCGACGGTCAAGCCGAACCCGTCGCTGCACCGCATCGACCAGGGTCCGTTCTACGCCGTCAAGATCGTGCCCGGCGACCTGGGCACGAAGGGCGGGCTGGTCACCGACGAGCAGGCGCGGGTGCTGCGCGAGGACGGCTCGGTGGTCGAGGGCCTCTACGCCGCGGGCAACGTCTCGTCGGCGGTGATGGGCCGCACCTACGCCGGCCCCGGGGCGACCATCGGGCCCGCGCTGACCTTCGGCTGGCTCGCCGTGGAGCACCTGGCCTCGCAGGAGCCCGCGACCAGCACCCCCGGACCGGCCGAGGAGGCCTCCTGATGCCCATCGACCCCGACGTCGCCATCGGCGCCGACCTCGGCACCCGCACCTTCAGCTGGGACGCCAGCGACGTGCTGCTCTACCACCTCGGCATCGGCGCCGGCTCGCACCCGGGCGACCAGGTCGACCCCGGCGCGCTGCGCTGGACCCTCGAGGGCCCCGGGCTGCAGGTGCTGCCGTCCTTCGGCGTCGTGGCCCCGACCTTCCACGAGACCGACCCGCCGCCGCTCGACCTGCCCGGCTGCGACATCGACCTGGCCCAGGTGGTGCACGGCTCCCAGTCGATCACCGTGCACGCACCACTGCCCACGGCCGGCACGGCCAGCGTCAGCACCCGCATCAGCGACGTGTGGGACAAAGGGAAGGCCGCGGTCGTCTGGCAGGAGGCGACCGCGTCGTCCGCGGACGGCGAGGTGCTGTGGACCACCCGCTCGTCGATCTTCGTGCGCGGCGAGGGCGGCTGGGGCGGCGAGCGCGGCTCGTCGCAGCCGGTCGAGCTGCCCGAGCGGGCTCCCGACACCGAGACGTCGTACGCCGTCACCCCGCAGCAGGCACTGCTCTACCGGCTCTGCGGCGACCGCAACCCGCTGCACGCCGACCCCGGCTTCGCGGAGGCCGCCGGCTTCCCCGCCCCCATCCTGCACGGGCTGTGCTCCTACGGCATCGTGCTGCGAGAGCTGACCGAGCAGCTGCTCGGCGGCGACGCCACGTCGGTCGGAGGCTTCTCCGCGCGCTTCGCGGGAGTGGTCTTCCCCGGCGAGACCATCGGGGTGCGGGGCTGGCGCGAGGACGGCCGCGTGGTGGCCTCGGCGAGGATCGCCGGCGGCGAGCGAGACGGCTCGCCGGTGCTGGCCGACTGCGTGCTCGACCTGGCCTGAGCCGGCCTGGGCCGGCTACCGGCCGCGGGCTCCGGCCAGCTGCTCGCGCACCCAGCGCAGCGACGGGGCGGTGCGCACGCTGCCGCGCGAGAACACCGTCGGCACGGTCGCGTCGCCGCCGTTGACGCTGCGCACCCGGGCCAGCGCATCGGGGTCGCGGGAGATGTCGACCCACACCACCCGGGCGCCGGTGACCAGCAGCCCCAGACGCAGCTTGAGGCAGTGGTGGCAGCCGGGGCGCCAGTAGACCACCGGCACGCCCTGCTCGCGGCCACGCTTGCGACCGGCGGCGTCGCCCGGCGAGCTCGGGAAGAGCAGCGGCGAGAGCAGGTACGCCAGCAGCACCATCAGCGCGGCCAGCACGACCGACCCGGGGCCGGGGTCGCTGCCGAGCATCACGCCGGCCGCGACCAGCAGCGCGGCCGAGCCGCCCCACCGGCCCATCAGGCCCTCCTGCCCAGCACGTAGAGGCGCTGGCTGGTCTCCCCCAGCGCCGGGCGGGGACCGCGCACGAACCACTCGACGTCGACGAGCCCGGCCGCCTCGACGGCCGCGACGACGTCGGCAGGGTCGTGGTGCACGAGCGTGAGCCCGCCCTCACCGAGGTCGACGTCGAGCCAGCTCTCGATCCGGCGCACCTCGGAGCCCGCCTGCAGACCCAGCAGCAGCACCCCGCCGGGCGCCAGCGGGCGCGCCAGCGCGGCGACGGCGTCGGCGAGCTCGGAGCCGGCGAGGTGGACCAGCGAGTACCAGCCGAGCACCGCGCCCCACCCCTCGGCGCTCTCGGGGCGGATCAGCCGCCGCAGGTCACCGACGTCGAAGCGCACCCCGGGGTGCCGCTCCCTGGCCTGCGCCACCATCTCGGCCGAGACGTCGAGGCCCCGGGCGTCGACCCCCAGCCCGGCGAGGTGGGCGGTGACGTGGCCCGGCCCGCACCCGGCGTCGACCACCGGCAGCCCGGCCGCGTCCTGCGCGGCCCGCTCCAGCAGCCAGCGATCGAAGGGCAGGTCGGCCAGCTCGCCTGCGAAGCGCTCGGCGTAGGGCGCGGCCACGGCGTCGTACGCCGCCCGCACCCGCGCGTCGCGACGCTCGGCGCCCTCGGCCAGCGGGGCCTCGCGGTCGACCGGGGCGACCGCCGCGCCCGGCACGGACGCCGGGTCGGGCTCGGCGGGCCCCAGCAGGTGCGCCCAGCGGTGGTCCTGCTCGCGCGGGCGCCGCTCGAGCTGCTGGACCAACGGCTCGTCGCGGGCGGCGAGCCGGGAAAGGCACGCCGCCACCTCGTCGCGGTCGGCGAAGGTGTGCAGCCGCTCGGTGCGGGTGCGCAGCTCGCCCGGGGACTGCGGCCCGCGCAGCAGCAGCACCGTGAGCACCGCGCGCTCGTCGTCGTCGAGGCCCAGCACCTCGTCGAGGACCTGGTGGTACTTCAGGGTGCGGCGCCCGGTGTCGGACCACACGATCCGCAGCAGGCCCCGCTCCTTGAGCGCGTGGGCGCACTGCTTGACGTCGTCCTCGTCGAGGTCGGTGACCGGGTCGCGGCTGCTGGACTGGTTGCAGGCGGTGCGCAGGCCTCCCAGCGTCATCGGGTAGGACGCCGGCACGGTCACCTGCTTCTCCATCAGCGCGCCGAGCACACGCTGCTGGGTGGCGTCGAGGGGCTGGTCGAGCATGTCCCCAACCTAGTGGGCGCCCCCGGCCCGGGCCGAGGCAGGACTCACAGGTCGTGGACCTCGCCGGCGTCGGGGTCCCAGCGCCGCAGCGAGGTCAGGCGCAGCTCGAGGCTGGCGTCGCGCTCGGCGTCGAGACCGGCCAGCACCTCCAGGGCCCGCGGCACGTCGGCCCGCGCGAGCCGCCGGGCCAGGGTCAGGTGCGGCACCCAGCCCAGGTGCCGGCGCTCCGGCACCTGCACGCGCACCGCGAGCACGCGGCGTACGACGTCGTCGGCGAGCTGGACCGGCCGGGCCAGGGTGACCCGGCCCTCGCCGAGCAGCAGCACCCCGCCGACCAGCGCCGTGACCGGCAGCAGGCCGCCCAGGCGGGCCCGGGCGACGTCGAGAGCGGCGTCGGGCAGCGCCTCGGCCTCGACGACGCTGACGTGCGGGGCGTTGGTGGCGCCCCGGTGGTCGAGCTGGGAGGGCAGCCCGGCGTCCGCCAGGGCCTGCCACTGGGCACGGACCGACTCCTGGCCCTCGTCGTCGGGGAGCAGCTCGAGGGAGTGCAGGCGCGGCATGGGCCCCATCCTGCCCGGTGGGCGGTCCTGTGCCACGATCCAGCGCATGGCCTGGTTGGTGCTCGTCGTCTCCGGTGTCCTCGAAGCGGTGTGGGCCACGGCCCTGGGCCGCTCGGAGGGCCTGAGCCGGCTGGTGCCGTCGGTGGTCTTCGGCGTGGCGGTGGTGCTGAGCATGCTCGGCCTGGCCCAGGCGATGCGCACCCTCCCGGTCGGCACGGCGTACGCCGTATGGGTCGGCATCGGCGCGTCGCTGACGGTGGCCTACGCGATGGTCACCGGCGACGAGCCGGCCGACCTCGCACGCGTCGCGCTGCTCGTCGGCCTGGTCGGCTGCATCGTGGGTCTCAAGCTCGTCAGCTGAGCCAGCGTGCGGCACGACGGGTGTGCGCGGCCCTGGTGGCGGGCTCCATCCGGTCGTGCACCCGGCGGGTCAGAGCGCCCAGCTCAGCGACACGATCGTGCCGACCACGAGGACCTCCAGGACCAGGAGCAGCACGGTGACGCTGGTCAGGGTGCTGGTGCACGTGGACCGCCCGGGCGCGGGGGCGAGGTCCGGGCGACCGAAGCCCGCACCCACCCAGGCGAGACCGATCAGCGTGGCCACCGGGACCACGAGGACGGCCGTCACCCAAGGCACGACCGTCAACACCCACCACGTGCCCACATGCAGGCCCTCTGCGAAGGCCGAGACGACCCACGGCAGCTGCACGAGGACCACGAAGCCCACCAGGACCCAGGCCGCGACCACGAGGACGCGCCGCTGGCCGTCCTGCTCCTGCTCGAGCCCACCGGGCTCCTCGCCGTCCTCGCGCGGGAAGCGGCGGTCGTGCTGCGCCCGGGACGACATGCGTCGAGCCTAGTCGCGCCAGGCGCCGGACCCGGCCCGCCCTGCGGCGCTCACCCCGGCGGGCGTGTGTGCCGCGCCGCTGGCGGGGGTACCCGGAGGGCCGACAGACCCGCCGTCAGCGCCTGGGAGGCGACATGGACCACGAGGCCTCGGAGACCACCCTGCGGTTCGTCGGTACCGCGACGACACTGCTCGACCTCGGGCCGTTCACGGTGCTCACCGACCCCAACTTCCTGCACCAGGGCCAACGCGCCTACCTGGGCAAGGGGCTGTTCTCCCGGCGGCTGACCGAGCCCGCGCTGCAGCCCGAGGACCTGCCCCGGCTCGACGGGGTGCTGCTCTCGCACCTGCACGGTGACTCGGGAAGTGGGGCTTCGACGAGTCCGCGGGGATGAGCACCTGGGAGAGCGTCGAGCTCGAGCGCGACGGCTGGCGTCTGCGGATCACCTCGGTGCCCGGCGTGCACGGGCCCGGGCCCGCACGGTTCCTCCTGCCGTCGGTGATGGGCTCCGTCCTCGGGCTGTCCCGCCCCGACGCCTCGCGGCCCTTCCGGCTCTACGTCAGCGGCGACACGCTCTACCGGCCCTGGCTGCGCGAGGTCGTCGAGCGGTGCGGCCCCCTCGACGCGGCCGTCGTGCACCTGGGGGGGCACCCGCGTGCTGGGCCTGACGGTGACGATGGACGACCGGCAGGGCGTCGACCTGGTCCGGCTGCTCGGGCCGGCCGTGACGGTGCCCGTGCACCACGACGACTACGGGGTCTTCCGCTCGCCGCTGTCCGACTTCGTGTCCAGGCACGCCGAGGCCGACCTGGCCGACACACTGCGGCTGGTGGAGCGCGGCGCGACCGTCGACCTGGGGAAGCCCGCGGGGGGCAGCTCCGCGCCCTAGAGTCCTGGCATGACGATGCCCGCATGGCCCGGCTCCTGGACCCCCGGCTCGCACACGGCCGACGGGGTCACCCACCCGACGTACCGTCGCGGGACCGGCCCCGGCGTCGTCGTCGTCCACGAGATCCCGGGGCTGACCGCCGAGGTCATCGGCTTCGCCGACGAGCTCGTCGAGGCCGGCTACACCGTGGTGCTGCCGCACCTCTTCGGCGAGACCGGGCGCCCGATGAGTGTGGGCCAGGTCGCGAAGGTGATGCCGAAGGTGTGCATCAACCGCGAGTTCACCGTGATGGCGGCCGGGGAGACGTCACCCGTCGTGGCGTGGTTGCGCGACCTCGCCCGGTCGCTGCACGACGAGCTCGGCGGGCCCGGCGTGGGCGCGCTCGGTATGTGCCTGACCGGCGGGTTCGCGCTGGCCATGGCCGTGGACACCTCTGTGGCCGCGCCGGTGCTGTGCCAGCCCTCGCTGCCGTTCCCGGTGGGTCGCCGACGCGCCGCCGACCTGGGCCTCTCCCCCGCCGACCTCGACGTCGTCAAGCAGCGCGGCTGCAGCGTGCTGGGCCTGCAGTTCGAGAAGGACCCCACCACCGGCACCCGATTCGACACCCTCGACCGCGAGCTCGGCGACGCCTTCATCCGCGTCGACCTCCCCGGCCGCGGCCACTCCACCGTCACCGTCCACCGCCGCCAGGAGGCCGTCGACCGGGTGCTCGGCTTCTTCGACGACCTGCTCAGCGGCTAGAGCTAGGAGGCGACCCGCCGCATGGCGCGCAGCAGGTGTCCCTCGAGACGCTCGCGCTCGTCGTGCGCCGTGATGAACGAGGCCCTCCCCGGAGGCGGGAGGAAGCCGACGACGTCCATGACGTCGAAGTAGGACTGAGGTCGAGCACCGGTCCGCTCGACATACGCGGTGGCGAAGGCGTCGGCCCGATCGCTGCCGTGCCCGATCGCGATGTTGGTGCAGCAGTGCGCGACGTCGAGCCACGCCGGGCCGATGGAGGTCTCGACCCAGTCGACGACACCCGTGACCGCGTCACCCGACCACAGCACGTTGCGGTGCTGGAAGTCGCGGTGGATCAGCCTCGGCTCGTAGCCGGGCGGGTCGGTACGCAGCAGGTCGAAGGCGCTCTCCCACAGACCGGTGTCGGCGGCCCACTCGGGGGCAACGAACTTCGCCTGCCACGCCCAGGACTGGAAGGTCCGCACATCGACGGTGGGCTGCACGCCGTGGATGCCGGCCAGCACGTCGGCGAGCCGGGCGAGGGAGGCCGGATCGACCCGGTCGACGTCGACTGCCCCCGGCACCCGTGTCATCAGGTGCGCTGACACCCCGCACGCCTCGCCCTCCGCGTCGAGAGCCACGGGACGGGGAGCGGGTACCGCGGTCGCTGCGAGCGCGTGCTGCACCTCGTGCTCCCGGGTGGTCAGCGAAGGACCGTGCGTGCGCCAAGGCTCGCGCGTCATCAGCCTGAGGACCAGCTCGCCGTGCGACCGCGTCGCCAGCGCCAGCATGGTCGAGGTCCAACCTCCCCGCAGCTCCTCCACCCTCACGACGGGCGAGGTCAGCACCTCGACCCAGTGCAGCGCGGCGGCAACGTCGACGCCTTCCGAGACCACGACGGCATCACACCACGGTTGGCGCGCAATGGTCACAGACGACAGCGAGACCCGCCTTCGAGATGTCGGCAGTGACCACTCAGTCCCGGAGGGCGGCGCCGAAGAGAGTCTGGGACTCGTCGACGCCGTCGAGCGCGACCCGGTCGCCGAGGCGGACGAGGCCGCCCTCGAGCACCCGGCACACCGAGCCGCCCCGGCGACGCAGGGCGGCCTGGGCGCCGTCGCCGATGGTGTCGTCGAGGAGCTTGCAGGGCGCGGCGACCCGCACGACCTCCAGCACCACGGGCCCGACCCGGATGATGCTGCCGGGGGCCTGCGGCACGACCCCGTCGGAGACGGTGATGTTGCGCCGGGTCAGCGCGGCGGGCACCAGGGAGCCGAAGACGTCGCTCGCCTCGTCGAGGGACGACTGGCTCTGGATCGTCACCTGCCGGTGCCTCGCGCCGTGGTAGCGGTCGCCCACGATCCCCTTGGCGGTCTCGACCTCGAGCTGCTCGAAGGACCGCATCGGGAGCCGTCGGCCCTTGGCGGTGTGGAGCTGCGAGACGGTCGGCACCCGGTGAGCCTAGGCAGACAGCACCAGCCCGCTCGTCGGCACGCCGGTGCCGGCGGTGACCAGCACGTGCGACGACGCGGCCGCCTCCACCTGGTTGACCGCGGTGCCGCGCACCTGGCGCACCGCCTCGGCGATGCCGTTCATCCCGTGGATGTAGGCCTCGCCGAGCTGGCCGCCGTGGGTGTTGAGCGGCAGCCGCCCCCCGACCTCGATGGCCCCGTCGGCAATGAACCCGGGCGCCTCGCCGCGCCCGCAGAAGCCGAGCTCCTCCAGCTGCATCAGCACGTACGGCGTGAAGTGGTCGTAGAGGATCGCCATCGGCATGTCGTCGGGCCGCAGCCCCGACTGCCGCCAGAGCTCGCGCCCCACCACGCCCATCTCGGGGATGCCGATGTCGTCGCGGTAGTACGACGTCATCACGAACTGGTCGCGGCCGCTGCCCTGCGCGGCCGCCGTGACGTAGGCCGGCCGCTGGGCGAGGTCACGAGCCCGCTCGGCCGAGACGACCACGATCGCCTGCGCGCCGTCGGACTCCTGGCAGCAGTCGAGCAGGTGCAGCGGGTCGACGATCATCCGCGAGGCCTGGTGGTCCTCGAGCGTGATCGGCCTGCCGTGGAAGAAGGCGTGCGGGTTGGTGGCTGCGTGCCGACGGTCGGCGACGGCCACGCGGCCGAAGTCCTCGGAGGTGGCGCCGTAGTCGTGCATGTAGCGGCGGGCCTGCATCGCCACGGTGGCCGCGGGCGTGCCCAGGCCCATCGGGTAGGACCAGGCGTTGTCGAGCCCGTTGGTGTTGACCTGGGCGTTGGCGGCCACCGAGACCTGCCCGAAGCGGTCGCCGGAGCGCTCGTTGAACGCGCGGTAGCAGACCACGACGTCGGCGACGCCGGTGGCGACCGCCATCGCGGCCTGCTGCACGGTGGCGCACGCCGCGCCCCCGCCGTAGCTGATCCGGCTGAAGAAGCGCAGCTCGCCGATGCCGAGCTCGCGGGCGACGGCGATCTCGCTGTTGGCGTCCATGGTGAACGTGGTCAGCCCGTCGACGTCGGCCATCGTCAGCCCGGCGTCCTCGACCGCTGCGCGGACCGCCTCGACGGCCAGCTGCAGCTCCGAGCGCCCGGACTCCTTGGAGAACTCGGTGGCGCCGATCCCGGCGATCGCGGCCCGCCCCGACAGCGAGCGGCTCACGCGGCGACCTCCCCGACCGCCACCCGCACGGTGCCGACGACGTGGTCGCCCAGCGACACCGCTCCCGTCACCCGCAGCACGACCACGCCGTCCTCGACCGCCACGACCTCGCCGGCGAAGTCCAGCGTGTCGTAGGGGTACGCCGGGGCGCCGAGCCTGATCGAGATGCCGCGCACGTCGACGTCGTGGCCGAGGTGGTCGGTCACGTAGCGCTCCACCAGCGCCGTCGAGGTCAGGATGTTGAGGAAGATGTCCTTCGAGCCGGCCGCCTGCGCCACGTCACGGTCGTGGTGGACGTCCTGGAAGTCGCGGGTGGCGATGGCGGTGCTGACCACCAGCGTCGGGGTGATCGGCAGGCTCCACCCGGGCAGGGCCGCCCCCGGGGTCAGTGCCACGGTCGGGGTCTCGGTGCTCACGCGCGCCTCCAGGTCGGCAGGGTCAGGTCGTCGTCGACACGGTGCAGGTCCACCCGCACGGCCATCCCGATCTCGACCTCGTCGTCGGCGACGCCGACGAGCTCGCCCAGCATCCGGGGGCCCTCCTCGAGCTCGACGAGCGCGATCAGGATCGGCAGCTCCTTGCCGGGCACCGGCGGATAGCGGTGCACGACGTAGGAGAAGACGCTGCCGCGCCCCGAGACGACGACGTGGCCGCGGTCGAGGGCCAGGCAGCCGGGGCAGGAGGGGCCGGGCGGGTGCCGCAGCGCGCCGCAGGCGTTGCAGCTCTGCACCCGCAGCTCACCGAGGGCCGTGCCCTCCCAGAAGAACGCGGTGTCGCGGTTCCGCTGGGGTCGCAGCACGGAGCTGGTCGGGGTGCTGGTCGGGGTGCTCACGACGCGCTCCGGGGCACGAACTTGAGCACCCGGAAGAGCATCGAGGCCACCTTCTCGGGCTCTCCGCCGTCGTGGTCGACGTACCAGGTCGAGCGCGAGGTCACGAAGTAGCCGACCCCCATGCCGGTGCGCTTGGGGCCGACCACCGAGTCGAGCGCCGTGGTCACCCGCACCCACTCACCCACCAGCAGCGTGCGGTGGTAGGTCTGGTCGGAGTCGGTGCCCAGCACCGCCGTGAAGCCCGCGGCGGTGAGCACCCCCATCATCGCGTGCAGCGGGTCGTCCTCGGGGGCCCGGCCGCCCTGGCCGTACATCGTCCACACCTGGGCCATCGACGGCGGGGCCTCGCCCTGGCGCCAGCGCGGGTTGTCGTTGCCCATCGCCTCGACCCAGCTGCTGATCGTCGGCTGGTTGACCGGGTCGCGCGCCCAGCGCTCCGCGGCCTCTCCCCAGCCCCGGATCCGCTCGGCTTCGGCCATCACCTGCTGGTGCACGTCGGGTGCCACCCCGTGCAGCTCCTGCACCTCCGCGCTCATCGGGGCACCCGCGGCAGCCCGAGGCCGAACACCGCGATCAGCTCGCGCTGCACCTCCTGCACCCCACCGCCGAAGGTGAGCACCAGGTTCCGCTTGGCCTGCGCGTCGAGGTACTCCAGCAGCGCCCGGGTCGCGGGCTCGGCCGGGTCGCCGTGCCGGTGCACGACGGCCACCAGGTCGGCGGCCAGGTGCTGCACCTGGTCGGCGGCGAAGACCTTCGACGACGACGCGTCGCCGACGGAGACCTCGCCGTGCTCGCCGGCGCGGGCGACGTCCCAGTTGAGCAGCTCGTTGACCCGGAAGGCGGCGGTGACCCGCCCCATCACCTCGGCCACGTCGGGCTCCTCGTGCACGCCGTGCGCGGCCGCCCACCGGGCGACCCGGTCGCGCAGCCCCTCGATGCGACCGGCGGGCCCGAGCATGACCCGCTCGTGGTTGAGCTGGGTGGTGATCAGGCGCCAGCCCTGGTTCTCCTCGCCGACGAGCATGTCGACCGGCACCCGCACGTCGTTGAAGTACGTCGCGTTGACGTGGTGGGAGCCGTCGGCGGTGATGATCGGGGTCCAGGAGTAGCCGGGGTCGGAGGTGTCGACGATCAGGATCGAGATGCCCCGGTGCTTGGGAGCGTCGGGGTCGGTGCGCACGGCCAGCCACAGGTAGTCGGCCTGGTGGCCACCTGTGGTCCACAGCTTCTGGCCGTTGACGACGTAGTGGTCGCCCTCGCGGCGGGCGGTCGTGCGCAGCGACGCCAGGTCGGTGCCGGCGTCGGGCTCGGAGTAGCCGATCGCGAAGTGCACGTCGCCGCGCAGGATCCGAGCGAGGAACATCTCCTTCTGCTGGGCGGTGCCGTAGCGGATCAGGGTCGGCCCCACGGTCTGCAGCGTGACGGCGGGCAGGTGCACGTCGGCCCACTGCGCCTCGTTGGCGAAGATCGTCTGTTCCAGCTCACCGAGCCCGCGACCGCCGTGCTCGGTGGGCCAGCCGACCCCCATCCAGCCGTCCTCGCCCATCCGCCGCACGGTGCGCTGGTAGGTCTCCCCGTGCCGGTCGACGCCCATCTCACGGTGGTCCTCGGCGCCGGCGAGCCCGGAGAAGTAGTCCCGGAGCTCGGCCTTGAGCCCGCGCTGGGCAGCGGTGAGCTCGAGGTTCTTGGCCGCTGCCGACTCGACCGGCACGTCGCCGGGCAGGGTGTCGAGGTCGTGGGCGATGTCGGTGATCCACGAGAAGTAGCGGTGCAGCGGGTAGGTCTCGTCGACGCCGGTGCCCCCGTGCAGGTGGTGGCAGGTGCGCAGCGCGGCCGGCCCCTGCGAGCACACCCAGTACGCAGCCACGGCCAGGTCGTCGGCGGCCTCGAGGCCCGCGTCGACCCGCCAGGCGGCGTTGCGCGCCGCGAGGTCGGTGGTGCGCGCGGCGATGTAGACGTCGGCGACCTGCATCGCGACGGCCTGGAACTGTGCCAGCGCGCGCCCGAACTGCCGGCGGTCCTTGACGTAGCCGGCCGTGAGGTCGCGGGCGCCGGCCAGGACGCCGGCGGCGGTGAGGCACAGCCCCGCCGTCGCGTGCGCCTCGAGGGTGGCGGCCGCGCCGTCCTCGAGCAGCTCGGCCGGGGCGCCGTCGAGCACCACGGTGTGCCGGGCCAGTCGGCTCGACGAGGGCGACTCCTCGAGCCGGACGCCGGGGCCGGCCGGGTCGACGAGCACCACGACGCTGCGCTCCCCGTCACGGGCGGTGACCAGGAGCCGGGCCGCGGTGTCGGCGTGGGTGACCGCGATCTTGCGCCCGCTCACCGCCCCGTCGGCGTACGTCGTGCGCGGCTGGCGGCCCGCCCGTGAGCGAGCGCCGGCCTCGCGCAGCGCGGGGCTCAGCACGACCTCGCCCGAGACGACCCCCGGCAGCCACTCCTTGCGCTGGGCGTCGGTGCCGTGCCCGACCAGGGTGGGCACCGCGCAGGCCAGGGTCTCCCAGACCGGCAGGCGCACGGCCCGGGCGCCGGTCTCGTGCAGCAGCGCGCCCACCGCGGCCAGGCCCAGGCCCTCGCCTCCGAGCTCCTCAGGGACCGGCAGGCCCAGCAGTCCGGCCGCGGCCAGGTCGGCCCAGGTCGCGTCGCGGTCGAGCGCCTCGCGCACGACCGTGCGCACCGCCTGCACCGACTCCCGGTGCTCCTCGGCGTCGTATCCGTCCGACACGGCCGGCCTCCACTTCCTCGTCGTGCGTGCTCGTGGACAGAACTGTAACGTGTTCTACTTCAACCGTCAGGCGTCGTCCCGCCCCGTCGGACCCCCACCCGCGGGTGCGGTCACCGCCTCCAGCAGCTCGGCCAGCGCCGCCGGGAACCGCTGCACCAGGTCGTCGACGTCGGGCACCGACTCCCGGCAGGCGATCACCCCGACGTGCAGCTCACCGGCGTTCGACATCACGGTGATGTTGAGCCCGGCGCCGTGGAAGACCGGACCCAGCGGGTAGAGCGCCTCGATCCGGGCGCCGACGAAGAACAGCGGCACCGGCGGCCCCGGCACGTTGGAGATCACCAGGTTGTGCACCACGGGGTGTCGCTCGGCCAGGCGCAGGCCCGCGTAGGCGCGCACCGCCAGGCCGAAGGTCCGCGGGGCGGCGAACTCGGCCCAGTCCTGCAGCGAGTCGGCGCTGATGGCGTTGTGGTGGTCCCTGGCGTGCCGGTTGCGCACGGCCAGGTCGCGCACCCGCTCCAGCGGGTCCTCGATGTCGGTGCCGAGCCGGGTGAAGAGCGCCGAGACCTTGTTGGCCCCCTCGGAGCGGCGCGACGAGCCACGCACCGAGACCGGCACGGTGGCCAGCAGCGACTCGGTCGGCAGCTCGCTGCGCTCCTGCAGGTAGGAGCGCAGCGCACCCCCGGCCACGGCCAGCACCACGTCGTTGACGGTGCTCCCGCTCGCCGACTTGACCGCCCGCACGTCGTCGAGGTCCATGTCGGCCAGCCCGATGCTGCGGTGCCCGGTGATGGTGCCGTTGAACGATGTGCGGGGCGCGGTCAGCGGCGCGGCCATGGCGGTGCCGGCGCGGGCCCGACCCACGGTCCGGGTCACCAGGGTGGCCGACGGGCTCACGAGGCGGGCCAGGTGCAGGGGGCGGGCAGCCGTGCTGAGCACACCGCGCCCCAGCAGCTCGGCCGGACCTGCCTCACGGCTGCGCGCGACCTCGGGGACGGGAGCGAGCGGGGCGTCGGTGGCCGAGAGGGCGCACAGGTGGGAGATCAGGTTGGCCCCCGAGACACCGTCGACCGTCGCGTGGTGCATCTTGCTCAGCACCACGACCTTGCCGTCCGCGTAGCCCTCGACCACCCACATCTCCCACAGCGGGCGGGACCGGTCGAGGGGCAGCCCCGCCAGGTGCCCCGCCAGCTCGGTCAGCTCCCGGTAGCCGCCGGGCGTCGGCAGCGCGAGCCGGTGCACGTGCCGCTCGATGTCGAACGAGCGGTCGCGCACCCACACCGGGTGGTCCAGCCCGAGCGGCACCCGCCGCAGCCGGCGGGTGAAGGCCGGCACCTCCCGCACGTGGGCGTCGATCTGCGAGCGCAGCCCCTCGAAGTCGTACCCGCCCGGCATCGTCGACACGTCCAGGACCAGCAGCCCGCACACGTGCATCAGCTGGGCCGGCGTCTCGAGGTACAAGAAGCTGGCGTCGAGGCCTGAGAGCCGGTCCATGGACACCTTCCGTCAAGTGAAACGTGTTCTAGTTTTGCACATCGGTGGACATCTCGCACTCCCGCGACGCGGCTGCGGCCGGCGACCTAGAGTGCGCGCCATGGCCTTCCTCCGTCGCCAGGTCGTGACCGCTGCCCTCACGGCGAACGCCGTGCGCCCGCTGCCCGGCTACCGGACCTCACTCGCCACGTTCTTCCCGAGCTGGCTGGTCGGCGAGCTCGCTCCCCACGTGCTGGCGGTGACGGTGGCCGACGCCGCCGCCCACGCCACCGGCCGGCGGCGCGACACCCGCGGGCTGGCCCTGGCCGCCGCCAGCTCGCTCGGCCTCGCCTTCCTGGTCGCCCAGAGCCGCCGGGTGCGCGAGGTCGCCGAGGAGTCCCTCGTCGAGGCCCTCGGCGCCGACTACGCCGACGACCTCGAGGACCGGCCCACCCCGGCCGACCTGGCGGTGCCGTGGCGGCGCCTGGCCTACCCGTTCCGGATGCGTGAGCCGCGGGTGCACGTCGAGCGCGACATCGTCTACGACGACGCCCTGGGGCGTCGCGGCATGCTCGACGTCTACCGCCCCGCCGACACGCCGCTCGAGGGAGCGCCGGTGCTGCTGCAGGTCCACGGCGGCGGCTGGACCATCGGGCGCAAGGACCAGCAGGGCATCCCGCTCATGCACCACCTGGCCCTCAAGGGGTGGGTGTGCGTGGCGGTCAACTACCGCCTGGCACCACGCGACCTGTGGCCCGCCCAGATCGAGGACGTCAAGAAGTCGATCGCGTGGGTCCGCGAGCACATCGGCGCCTACGGCGGGGACCCCGGCTACATCGCCATCACCGGCGGCTCCGCCGGCGGCCACCTGGCGGCCCTCGCAGCCCTGACCCCGCACCGGCGCGAGTGGCAGCCCGGCTTCGAGGACGCCGACACCAGCGTGCAGGTCGCGGTGCCGCACTACGGCATCTACGACGTCGCCGGCTCGACGGGCGTGCGGGCCACCGAGCTGATGCGCGACCACTTCCTGGGTCCTCGTGTCCTGGGCCGGCGCTGGGAGGAGGACCCCGAGGTCTTCGAGGACGCCTCGCCCATCCTGCAGATCAGCGACGAGGCGCCCGACATGTTCGTGCTGCACGGCAGGCACGACTCGCTGGCGCCCGTCGAGCAGGCCCGCCTGTTCGTCGAGCGCCTCCGGCGCACCTCACGACGCTCGGTGGTGTACGCCGAGCTGCCGGGCGCACAGCACGCGTTCGACGTCTTCCCCTCGATCCGCAGCCAGCACGTGGTGCGCGCCATCGACCGCTACCTGCACTGGCACTGGAACCGACACCGCGCGCAGGCCCGCGGCGGGGTCCGGGCCTAGTCGGCTCCGGCCACGGCCCGGTGCTCGAGCGCCACGGCCAGCCGCGCCGCCCGGGCCAGCGTCGCGTCGAGGTGGCCCAGCGGCGCCCCGACCGAGCGGCGCTCCTCCTCGCTCAGCGACGACCGCTCGAGACGACCCTGGGCCAGGTGCACCCCGAGCTGCAGGGCGGTCAGGGCGTTGTTGAGGTCGTGCACCAGGGCCCGGGTGTCGTCGTCCGGCCCCGGGTCGGGCTCGGTGCGCCCCGGCTCGGCCGGCATCTCGGCGATCCACCGGTAGCCCGCGCCGCTCTCGGTGGCGACGTAGACCGGACGGTCGGCAGGGTCCTGCAGCTTCGCGCGCAGCGAGCGCACATGGGTGCGCAGCGCGGCGCGCGACTCCTCGCCCCGGCCGTCCTCCCAGACGCGGGACAGCAACCAGCCGTGCGTGAGCAGCCGGCCGGGGTGGGCCAGCAGCTCCTCGAGCAGCCGCCACTCGGTGGGTGTCAGGTGCACCGAGCGGGTGTCGACCTCGACCGTGCGCGCACCCAGGTCGACGACGAGCCGGCCCAGGTCGTGCCGCACCGGCCGGCCCCCCGAGAGGTCCGCGGCGCTCGCGCCGCTGCGGCGCAGCAGCGCCCTCAGGCGGGCCCCGAGCTCGTCGATGCCGAACGGCTTGTCGAGGTAGTCGTCGGCCCCCGCCTCGAGGGCCTGGACCTTGCGCGACTCCTCGGTCGACCCCGACAGGATCAGCATCGGCACGCTGCCGAGCGAGTGGAAGCGGCGCACCACGTCGAGGCCACGCGCGTCGGGCAGGCCCAGGTCGAGCACCACCACGTCGGGCTGGGCCGTGCTCAGCAGGTCGATCCCGCCGCGGGCGTCGGGGGCCACCACCACGTCGAAGCCGACCCGGCCCAGCGCCCCGCGCAGCGCCTGGCGCAGGGCGGGGTCGTCGTCGACCACGAGCACCTTCGCCATGACGCGAGCCTAGTGCGGGGTCCGCCGATCCTCACGTTTTCCTCACACCGCCCCCTCCGGTCGACACACGGCACCCACGGCGCCAGGGGCACCGTGGAGACATGGCAGAGATCATGGTCGTGGACGACGACGAGGACATCCGAGAGCTGGTCGAGCTCGCGCTCTCGACCGAGGGCCACCGGGTCGTCACCGCCCCCGACGGCGCGGCAGCGCTGCGGCACCTCGAGGAGGACCAGGTCGACCTGGCCATCGTCGACGTGACCATGCCCGTGCTGGGCGGCATCGGGTTCACCGCCGCCCTGCGCAGCCTCGAGCGGCGCTCGTACGGGCTCCGGCCGCGCACCAGCGTGGTGCTCCTCTCGGCCCTGACCTCGCCCGACGACATCGATGCCGGCCTGGCCGCTGGAGCCGACGGCTACCTGCCCAAGCCCTTCCGCATCGCCGACCTGCTGCGGGTGGTGCGGGTGCACCTGGCCCGCCGCGACCGTGCCCAGGCCGGTGACGGCCTCGACGACGGGGAGCCGGTCGAAGATCTCTGCGGGGCGTGGCACGGCCGGTGACGCCACGCCCCGGCCCATCCCTCGACTCACCGGCACCGGTGCTCGCCCCGGGGCAGCTCGGACCCGATGATGGACCGATGCCCCCCTCCCCCCATGATGGCGAGCACCGGGTGCCGGTGTCCGCGACAGCCGGCCTGCTGGGCCTGGTCCTCGTGCTGGGCGTCGTGTCCGTCCGCTTCGCCGTGCCCGGCACCGAGGTCGCCGCGTGGTGGCCGGCCTCCGGCGTGGGCGCCGGCCTCCTCCTGCTCCACCACCGCCGCCACTGGCCGCTGCTGGTCGCCCTGCTGGTGCCGATGTCGGCCGCGGCCAACATCGTCGGCGGCCGCCCCGTCCCGCTCTCGCTCGTCTACGGCGTGGTCAACGCCGGGGAGGTGCTCGCCTTCTGCATCGCCCTCGGCGGCCTGCGGGGGCGCCCCTCGCTGCTCACCGGGGAGGACTTCCGACGCCTCCTCGTCGTGGGGGTGGGCACCGGCCTGGGCATCGGCGCCGTCGCCGCTCTCGTGGTCGCCCTGATGACCGACGGCGACCCCTGGAGCACCGCGCGCAGCGTCGCAGCGTCGCACTCCGCCGCCCTGCTGGCCGTCGTGCCCGTCTTCCTCAGGTCCACCCGGGCCCGAGACCTCCTCGACCGGCGGCGCGCTGCCGTGGTCGCCCAGCTCACGCTCACGGCGGTCGTCTCGGCGTTGGTCTTCGCACCGGGCCAGGAGCTGCCCCTGACCTTCCTGGTGGTGCCCCTCGTCGTCTGGGGGGCCGCCGTGCTCCCGGTGCGCTGGCTGACCTGGCAGATCCTCGCCGTCAGCACCGGGGTGACCCTGATGACCTCGGAGGCGGCGGGACCTTTCGGCGCCCCCGACAGGATCGACGCCCAGATGCGTGGCGCCATGGTCCAGCTCTTCATCGTGACGCTCGTCGTCGTCGCGCTCCCCCTCGCCATCGCCGTGCAGCAGCGTCGCACCGCCCTCGAGGACGCCCGGCGGGCGGCGTCGGCGCTACGTCGCGAGCGCGAGCTGACCTCCGCGGTGCTCAACTCCGCCACCGACACCGCGATCATCGGCACCGACTCCGCGGGGATCATCACCTACGCCAACCCCGGGGCCGAGACCCTGCTGCGACGGGCTGCAACCGGCCTCGTGGGTGCACCACTGACCTCCATCTACGCTCCGCAGGCGCTGCGCGCGCGGCGCGAACCGGGCAGTGACGACCTCTCTACCGCCATGCGCTCCGTCGCCGACGGCACCCCGGTGCGCCAGGACTGGTGCTGGCTGCGCGGCGACGACTCCCAGGTCACCGTCAACGTCGCCACCACCGCCCTGCTCGACGACGACGCCCGGCCGGCCGGCTACCTCGCGGTCGCCCATGACGTCTCGGAGCGCCGCGCCGCCGAGCGCGTCCTGCGTACCGCCCTCGACCGCGAGCAGCAGGCGGTCGAGCGCCTCGAGGAGCTGGACCGCGAGAAGTCGGAGTTCGTCTCGTCGGTCAGCCACGAGCTGCGCACCCCCATGACGAGCGTCCTGGGCTTCACCCAGCTGCTCGGCAGCGGCACGGGAGGCAGCCTCACCGAGCGTCAGCGCGACATGCTCGACCGCATCGAGCGCAGCGGTCACCGGCTCCTGGGGCTGATCGAGAACATCCTGTCGCTCTCGCGCGTCGAGTCGCAGCGGGAGGACGCCGAGGCCGAGCCCTGCGACCTGCGAGACGTGGTGGGCGCGGCACTGGCCGAGACCGAGGAGCTGGTGCGCCCCCGCGACCTCGAGCTGGGCACCGCCCTGCCCGCGGACCCCGTCGTGGTGCTCGGCCAGCGCGACCAGCTCGAGCGCGTCGTGATCAACCTCGTCTCCAACGCCGTCAAGTTCACCCCCGACGGTGGCCGTGTCGGCGTCGACCTGGCGGCCGCGGGGGGCGAGGCCGTACTGCGCGTCAGCGACACCGGGATCGGCATCCCGGACGCCGAGCAGGCCCGCCTCTTCGAGTCCTTCTTCCGAGCCAGCACCGCGCTGAGCACCGGCGTGCAGGGCACCGGCCTGGGGCTGACCATCGTCCGATCGATCGTCGAGCGCCACGACGGCAGCGTCGCGGTGACGTCCACGGAGGGCGCCGGCACGACGTTCGAGATCCGGCTGCCGCTCACCTGAACCGGCGGCTCACCCCAGCAGGACGGCGACCCGGCCGAGCAGCGCGTCGGTGTCGAAGGGCTTGAGGACGTACTCCGTGGCGCCGGCCTCGATGCCCTGCTCCTCGTCCTGGGGCCGGGAGCGGGCCGTCAGCATCAGCACCGGCACCTCGGCGGTCAGCGGGTGGGCCCGCAGGGCCCGCGCGACGTCGAGGCCGTCGAGCTCGCCGGGCAGCGCACCGTCGAGCAGCACCAGGTCGGGGGCCTCCCCCGTCCCGGTGGCCAGGGTGAGCGCGGCCTGGCCGTCGGTGCACGACCACACCGTGTGGCCGGCGTCCTCGAGCAGCATCTGCAGCAGGGCGTGCACGTCGGCATCGTCCTCCACCACCAGGATGCGCGCCACCGAGACTCCTTGTCGTCCGTTGCCCCGGACTTTACCTTGCGCCGGGTCGTCACCGCGGCAGTCCCAGGATCCGCTCGCCCGCGACGTTGCGCAGCACCTGGGTGGTGCCACCGGCGATCGAGAGACAGCGGGTGTTGAGCATCTCACGGACGTCCTCGGCCAGCCGCTCGCCCGAGGCGTCGGGCCGGTACGCCGCCACGGCGGCACGCTGCAGGTCCACCACGAGCTCGGCGGCGTCCTGGCGGTTGCGCACGCCGAGCAGCTTGGCCACGCTCGACTCGGGCCCGGGGCCCTGGCCGTCGAGCGAGCGCAGGGTGGAACGCACCCCCAGGAGCATGCACACGGTGGAGAGCGCCACGGTGCGACCCACCGCGATCCGCTCGCCGGTCTCCAGGCCGCCGGCGCCCGCCAGCTCGACGGCGCGCTCGGTCGAGGTCGTCAGCCGGCTGCCGGCCATCGCGACCCGCTCGTTGGCCAGGGTGGTGCGCGCCAGGCGCCACCCGTCCCCCGGCTCCGCGACCACGCAGTCGTCGGGCACGAAGACGTCGTCGAGGAAGACCTCGTTGAAGAGGGCCTCGCCGGTGATCTCGCGCAGCGGCCGCACCTCGATGCCCTCCGAGGCCCGCATGTCGACCAGGAAGTAGGTGATGCCCCGGTGCTGGGGCACGTCGGGGTCGGTGCGGGCCAGGCAGATGGCCCAGTCGGCGCGGTCGGCCAGTGACGTCCACACCTTCTGCCCGGTCAGGCGCCACCCGCCGTCGACACGCACCGCCCGGGTGCGCAGCGAGGCGAGGTCCGATCCGGCCCCGGGCTCGGAGAACAGCTGGCACCACACGATCTCGCCGCGCAGCGACGGCAGCACGAACCGCTCGCGCTGCTCGTCGCTGCCGTGCTGGACGATCGTGGGCAGCGCCCACCCGGCGATCACGATGTCGGGCCGCTCGATCCCCGCGCGGGCCAGCTCCTCGTCGATGACGACCTGCTCGACGGCCCCGGCGCCGCGGCCGTAGGGCGCCGGCCAGTGCGGCGTCAGCAGCCCCGCGCGCACCAGCGCCTCGCGGCGCCGACCGACCGGGAGCGCCGCCACGGCGGCGACGTCGTCGCGCACGGCCGGCCGCACGGTGTCGTCGCGACCCTGCAGGTCGAGCCGCACGCGCCGCCGGCGGCCGGCCACCGTCGCCGCCACGAGCCGTTGGGCCGCCTCGTCGCGGCGCCCGAGCAGGCCACGCAGGGCCAGCGCACGCCTCAGGTAGAGGTGGGCGTCGTGCTCGAAGGTGAACCCGATGCCGCCGAGCACCTGGATGCACGACTTCGCCACGTCGACGGCGCCGTCGAAGCAGGTCACCGCGGCGACGTCGACGGCGAAGTCCCACTGCTCGCGGTCACCGTCGGCCGCGGCCGCGGCCACGTCCCAGGCGGCCGCGGTGACCGCCTCGGCGTTCTCGAGCATCTCGGCGCACAGGTGCTTGACCGCCTGGAAGCTGCCGATCGGCCGGCCGAACTGCTCGCGGACGCCGGCGTAGGAGACCGCCGTGCCCAGGCACCAGCGCGCGAGGCCCGCGGCCTCGGCGGCGCCGTAGGTGACGGCCGCCCGGCGCAGGTCGCCGGCGTCGGCACCCACCACCCGGACACCCGAGGAGCGGTCGACCGCGGTGACGCGGCCGAAGCGGCGGCTCAGGTCGAGCCCCGTGACCTGCTCGGCCTCGACGGCGCCGCGTTCGACGAGCAGCAGGCCGTCGTCGTCGACCACCAGCAGGCGGTCGGCGCACGGCGCGTCCCACGCCAGGTCGTCCAGCACGAGCGAGACGACGCCGTCACCGACCACCCGGCCGGGAGCCAGGTGGGCGGCCACGACCGGGCCCAGCAACGGGCCCGGCACCAGCTCGTGGGCACAGGCCTCGAGGGCCACCGCGACGTCGAGCGGCCCACCGCCTCCGCCGCCGTGCTCCTCGGCGACCGCGATGGCGGGCACCCCCATCTCGACCAGCGCCTCCCAGGCCTCGGCGAACCCGGCCGTCGCGTCGCCCTCGGCCGCCCGGGCGAGAACCGGGCCGCCCAGCACGCCCGCCCAGGACCGCAGGCTGGCCGCCAGCTCGGTGTGCTCCGCGGAGATCCCGATCGACATGCTGTGCCCTCCAGAACTAGAACGTGTTCCAACTCTATAGGCTGCACCGCGTGAGCGACGACTGGCTGTCCCATGCCCTGGCCGCGAAGGGCTTCATGCCCGAGGACGAGGGCGACCTGCTCCACCGGCGGGCGCTCGAGCGGCTGCCCCACGGCCCGGTGCTCGAGGTGGGCACCTACTGCGGGAAGTCCGCGGTCTACCTCGGCGCGGCCGCGCGCGAGGTCGGTGGCGACCGGGCGGTCGTCTTCAGCGTCGACCACCACCGCGGCTCCGAGGAGAACCAGGCCGGCTGGGAGCACCACGACCCCGAGGTCGTCGACGGCGACGTGGGCCTGATGGAGACCCTGCCCTTCGCCCGGCGCACCCTGCACGACGCGGGGTTGAGCGACCACGTGGTGCTGGTGGTCGGCCGCTCGACCACCGTGAGCCGGCACTGGGCCACGCCGCTGTCGCTGCTGTTCATCGACGGCGGGCACGCCGAGGAGCACGCGCAGGCCGACTACGCCGGCTGGGCGCACCACCTGCTGGCCGGCGGGCTGCTGGTCATCCACGACGTCTTCGCCGACCCCGCCGACGGCGGCCAGGCGCCGTACCACGTGCACCAGCGCGCGCTGGCCTCCGGCGCCTTCGAGGAGGTCGAGGCGCTCGGCTCGATGCGGGTGCTGCGCCGGGTCTCAGGCGCGCCGGGAGAACCCGTCGGCTGAGACCGGCTCGTCGACGCAGCCGCACTCGAGGGCGATGTCGGAGAAGTGCGGCGCCAGCGAGGTGCCGCGCATGATCCCCGAGCCCGGGGTGGCGTGGCCGTGGGTCTCCCCCAGCGCGTCGACCGCCAGCAGCACCGCGGCGGCGGTGTAGGTGGTCCACTCGGGCGGCCAGTTGACGTTGACCGGCTCGGTGGCCGTGGCCTCGTCGCCGTAGACCCACCCGGTCCAGTACCTGCCGTCCTCGGTGCGCAGGTGCTGCATGTCGGCGAGCAGGTCGCGCGCGCGGCGCGCCTCGCCCAGGGCGTCGAGCGCCATCACGAGCTCGCAGGTCTCGGCGCCCGTCACCCACGGGTTGGTGTCGACGCAGAGGATGCCCAGGCCGGGGCGCACGAAGTCGTCCCAGCGGCTGTCGATGAGGGCCAGCCCCTCGTCGCCGCGCACCGCACCGCCCAGCACCGGGTAGTACCAGTCCATCGAGTAGGTGGACTTGTCGAGGAAGAGGTCGCGGTGGCGGCGCACCGCGTGGC
This sequence comes from Nocardioides sp. 31GB23, assembly GCF_040012395.1. Classification (NCBI taxonomy): domain Bacteria; kingdom Bacillati; phylum Actinomycetota; class Actinomycetes; order Propionibacteriales; family Nocardioidaceae; genus Nocardioides; species Nocardioides sp. 31GB23. The sequence continues at coordinate 41,947 of NZ_JBDYKJ010000022.1, forward strand.
CCAGCCGGCCGCCGGCCAGCTCCCACTCGGGCTGCGGGTCGTCGAGCAGGTCGGCCAGCGCGACGCCGGCGCGCAGCGACTGGTAGATGCTCGAGGAGCCGGCGAGCAGCGCCCCCTCCTCCTCGGGCGTCCAGTTGATGCCGCCGAAGGCCAGCTGCTGGCCCACCACCCAGTCGAGCCCGGCGCGCACCGAGGGCCAGAAGCGCTGCACGAAGGCCAGGTCGCGGCGCACCAGCCAGTGGTGCCAGATCCCGACGGCCAGGTAGGCCGACATGTTCACCTCGCCGCGCGGGTCCTCGACCTCGCCGCCGACGATCTTCATCGGCCACGACCCGTCGGCGCGCTGCATCGTGGGCACCCAGGCGTACGCGCGCTCGGCGGCCTCGACCTGGCCACCCACGAGCATCGCCATCGCGGCCTCGACGTGGTTCCAGATGTCGGTGTGCTCGCCGGTCGTCCACGGCACCGAGCCGCAGGGCTCCTGCATGGCGGCGATCGCGCGGGCGGTGTCGGCGACCTGCTGGGCCGAGAGCACCCCGTCGACGTACGGCAGCCGGGCCAGCTCGGCGTCGGCGACGCGGTCCTCAGGCCGCACGCGGGTCGCTCACGGGCTTGGTGACGTAGAGCACCATGCTCTTGCCGATCAGCGGGTCGAGCACCTTGCCGGCCAGCCGCAGGGCGCGCGGCTGCTTCATGATCTCCCACACCAGCAGGCGGTGGTAGGCCCTGACCGCCGGGTGCTCGTCGTTGGTGACGCCGACGGCGCACTTGATCCACCAGTACGGCGCGTGCAGGCCGTGGGCGTAGTCCTTGCCGTCGTAGGTCAGCCCGGCGTTCTCCAGCTTGCCGATCAGCTCCTTGTCGGAGTAGATCCGGATGTGGCCGTAGGGCACGTTGTGGTAGTCGTCGCTGAGCTTCCAGTTGACGATCTCGGGGAACCAGCGCGGCACCGAGACCGCCATCGTCCCGCCCGGTCGCAGCACCCGGGCCAGCTCCTCGATGGCCTGGATGTCGGCGGGGATGTGCTCGAGGACCTCGGCGGCCACGACGCGGTCGAACTCGCCGTCGGCGAAGGGCAGCGAGAGGGCGTCGCCCTCCTTGACGTCGGCCTCGGCGCCCTCGGGCACCTCGCCGGCCTCGCGCATGGCCACGAACAGCTCACGCACGCCGGCCAGCTCGTCGGCGTCCATGTCGAAGGCGATCACGTCGCCGCCGCGCCGGTAGGCCTCGAAGGCGTGCCGGCCCCCGCCGGCACCCATGTCCAGCACGCGGTCGCCCGGGCGCAGCCCCAGGCGGTCGAAGTCAACGGTGAGCACGGGTGCCCCACTTTCTGCTCGCCCGGCCCTTGCTGCCGGTGCCGGTCATCGGTCCTGTGGTCTGCCACGAGGCGATCACGTCCTCGTAGGCGGCGGCGACGGTGGCCGCCACCGCGCGCCAGCTGAACAACTCCTCGACGCGGCGGCGGCCCGCGCGCCCCATCTCCTCGCGGCGCTCGGGGTCGTCGAGCAGCGCCGCGATGGCAGCGGTCAGCTCGCCGACGTCACCCGGGGTCACCAGGTCGGCGCACTGCCCGTCGGGGCCGACCACCTCGGGGATCGCGCCGGCCCGCGAGACGATCAACGGCGTGGCGCAGGCCATCAGCTCGGCGGTCGGCAGCGAGAAGCCCTCGTAGAGCGACGGCACGCACGCCAGCTCGGCCGAGCCCATCAGCTCGACCAGCTCGGCGTCGCTGATGCCGTGGACGAAGCGCACGGAGTCGCCGATGGAGAGCTTGTCGATGAGCTTCTCGGTGCGCCCGCCCGGCTGCGGCTTGGTGACCAGGAGCAGCTCGACGTCGCGCTCGGTGCGCAGCTTGGCGAACGCCTCCAGCAGCGTCGAGATGCCCTTCATCGGCGCGTCGGCGCTGGCCATCGCCAGGATCCGCCCGGGCACCCGGGGCCGCGTCGGCGGCACGAAACCGTCGTCGACGCCGAGCAGGATGACCTGCATGCGCGCCGGGTCGACCCCGAAGTCGCGGGCGATGTCGCGCTTGGAGGTCTCCGACGGCGTCATCAGCGCGCGGGCCGAGCGGGCCACGCGGCCCTGCATCCGCAGGAAGCCGTACCAGCGGCGCAGCGTGAGCTTGCGCCACGGGTTGCGGGTCTGGGCCAGGTCGATGCGCCGGTCGAAGGTGATCGGGTGGTGCAGGGTCGTGATCAGCGGCATGGTCTGCTCGACGTCGAGCATGCCGTAGCCCAGCACCTGGTTGTCGTGGGCGACGTCGAACTCGTCGGCGCGCTCGCGCAGCAGGCGGGCCACCCGGGTGCTGAAGGTCTTCGGCTCAGGGAAGCCGGCCGCGCACATCGTCGCGAACTCCTCGACGTCGACGCGGTCGCGGAACTCGCGCAGCCTGGGCACGCGGAACGGGTCGGGCTCGCGGTAGAGGTCGAGGCTGGGCACCTTGGTCAGGCGCACGCCCTCGTCGAGGTCGGGGTAGGGCTGGCCGGAGAACACCTCGACCTCGTGGCCCAGGTTGACGAGCTCACGGCTGAGGTGGCGGATGTAGATGCCCTGGCCGCCGCAGTGCGGCTTGGATCGGTAGGACAGCATCGCGATCCGCATGCCGGGCTCCTCTGGTCGGTACGGCCGTCGGGGCCGGTCGGGGTCTCGAGCCACCACCGCCCGCCTCACCCCTGGGGGCCGTGGAGCAGAGTGGAACGTGTTCTATCATGTCACGACTCGTCGGTAGCCTAGTCGGCGATCCATCGACCACACGAAAGGGTCCAGCGTGACCGTCAGCAACTCCCTCAGCAGCGACGAGCTCGGCTCGGCCGCCCAGCGCGAGCGTCGCAAGCGCATCCTGGACGCCACGATCGCGCTGGCCTCGGAGGGTGGCTTCGACGCCGTGCAGATGCGGTCGGTCGCCGACCACGCCGAGGTGGCCCTCGGCACGCTCTACCGCTACTTCCCCTCCAAGATCCACCTGCTCGTCTCCGCGCTGGGCCGCGAGTTCGAGCGCGCCGAGGTCCAGTTCGCGCAGCGCGAGATCCCCGGCGACACCGCCGCCGAGCGCGTGGTCAACGTGCTCAAGACCACCAGCCGCGGAGTGCGCGGCGACGCCCACCTCACCGAGGCCCTGACCCGGGCGTTCATGTTCGCCGACGCCTCGGTGCGCGCCGAGATCGACCACGTGGGCATGCTGATGACGCGGATGGTCACCCGGGCCATGGACCCCACCCGCGACGCGGCCGGCGACGAGCTGAGCGAGACCGACATCGCCATCGCCCAGGTGATCGGCGACGTGTGGCTCTCCGCGCTGGTCGGGTGGGTCACCGGTCGCTCGAGCGTGGCCGAGACCAGCCAGAAGATCGAGGTCGCGGTCCGGTTGCTGCTGCGCGACTGACTAGCGCACGGCGGCGGCCGTCGAGCCGCCCAGGTCCATCGCCGGCAGGCCCAGCTTGCGGTGGTCCCAGCTGCGCACCCGGTCGGCGTCGAGCCGCACCACGACGCGGTTGCGGGCCATCACCTCGACGAAGGGGCGCATCTCCTCGGTGTACGGCGCGTTGTAGCGCTCGAAGACGTTGACGCACACGTCCCACACCAGCTGCTCGTCCTCGAGCACCACCCCGGTGCCCTCGAGCGCGACCCCGCGCAGCTGGTCGTAGGTGTGGCCGTTCTCGACGAGGAAGCTCATCCGCGGGTCGCGGCGCAGGTTGACGACCTTCTGTGACTTGACCTTGGTCTCCAGGTAGACGTGGCCGTCGAGCCAGGCGTACCACATGGCGACCAGGTGCACGGCGCCGTCCTTGCCGATCGTGGCGACCGTGGAGCTGCGCTGCTCGGTCAGGAACGCATCGACCTCGGCCTCGTCCATCTGGACCTGACCGCGCTGGTTGGCCATCTGCTGCTCATCCTCCGAAGGCGTGGGTGGCGCTGACGCCGCCGTCGACGGCGATCTCCGCCCCGTTGACGTACGTCGACTCGTCGCTGGCAAGGTACACGTAGAGCGGGGCGACGTCGTGGGGGTGCCCGACGCGGCGCATCGGCACCTTGGCCGCGCCGTACTCCATGGCCGCGTCGCCGCCGTGCTCGCGGGTCATCGGGGTGTCGATCATGCCGGGGTGCACGGAGTTGACCCGGATGCCGTGGGGGCCGAGCTCGTGCGAGGCGCCCTTGGTCATGCCGCGGATGGCGAACTTCGTCGCGCCGTAGGCCACCACGCCCGACATCCCGCCCAGCCCCTCGGTGGAGCTGGCGTTGATGATCGAGCCGCCGCCGTTCTTGCGCATCGTGCGCGCCACCGCCTTCATGCCCAGGAAGCAGCCGAGCTGGTTGACCCGGAACATCAGCTCGAGGTCGGCGACGTCCTGGCGCTCGACCTGGCCGAAGCGCAGCACGCCGGCGTTGTTGGCCAGCACCGAGACCGGCCCCCACTGCTCGCCGGTCGCGGCGACGAGCCGGGTCCAGGACTCCTCGTCGCTCACGTCGTGGTGGGCGAAGCGGGCCATGCCCGGGTGCGAGGCCTCGAGCTCGGCGGCCAGCGCCTCGCCCGGCTCGTCGGCGACGTCGGCGATGACGGTGCGCGCCCCCTCGGCCACGAACGCGCGGCAGATGCCGGCGCCCTGGCCCATCGCCCCGCCGGTCACGATGGCGACCTTGCCGGCCAGCCGACCGTGGCCGGCCCCGCGGGTGCTGCCGTCGGTGCTGCTCACAGGCTCATCCTCATGATCGAGTCGGCGGCGAAGCCGACGGCGGGGTCCCGCTCGGCGAAGAAGCCGCCCAGCCGCTCGTCGAGCTCCTCGGCGGTCCAGGTCGTTCCCGTGGTGTCGAAGCGCTGCTCGACGACGGGCGCGGCGACCACGGCCACCATGCCGCCGTACACGACGAGCACCTGGCCGGTGATCCGTGCGGCGGCCGGCGAGGCCAGGTAGGCCACCACGGGCGCGACGTGCTCGGGCGAGTAGGGGTCGACCGCCTCGCCCGAGGTGTCCTCGCCGAAGACCTCCGCGGTCATCGCGGTGCGGGCGCGTGGGCAGATCGCGTTGGCGCGCACCCCCGAGGAGCCCAGGGCGCGGGCGGTGGCGACGGTCAGGGCGGCGATGCCGGCCTTCGCGGCGCCGTAGTTGGCCTGCCCGGGCGGGCCCGACAAGAAGGCCTCGGACGCGGTGTTGACGACGCTGCCGTAGACGGGCCCGCCCTGCTGCTTGGCCTGCGCGCGCCAGTGGGCAGCGGCGTTGCGGGAGAGCAGGAAGTGCCCGCGCAGGTGCACCCGCACGACCGCGTCGAACTCCTCGTCGCTCATGTTGAAGAGCATCCGGTCGCGGGTCATGCCCGCGTTGTTGACCACCACGTCGAGTCGGCCCAGGTCGTCGACGGCAGCGGCGAGCATCGCGTCGGCGGTGCTGCGCTCCGCGACGTCGCCCTCCACGACCAGCACCCGGCGACCCAGCGCCTTGACCTCGTCGACCACCCGGTCGGCGGCGCCCGGCAGGTCGTTGACCACCAGGTCGGCGCCCGCGCCGGCCAGGGCCAGCGCCTCGGCGCGCCCCAGGCCGGCCCCAGCGCCGGTCACGACGGCGACGCGGCCCTCCAGCGACGTGCTGCCGCCCGGCTCGTGGCTCACTCAGTCCTCCAGCCGGATCGCGGCACGCGGGCACGCGGCGACGGCACGCTCGACGTCGGCGCGGTTGTCGTCGGTGGTCTGCTCCGTCTTCAGCTGCAGGTAGTCGTCGTCGTCGAGCTCGAAGACCTGCGGGGCCATCGCCTCGCACAGCGCGTTCGACTCGCACAGGTCGAAGTCGACCTTGATCGTGCTCATGGATCAGCTCCCTTCACTGGAGTGGCCCGGGAACACCTTGGCCCCGGGGTCGATGGCGACGGTGGCGTTGTTGACGGCCGTGGCCGCCTCGCCGAAGCCGACGGCGATCAGCCGCACCTTGCCGGGGTGCTCGGTGATGTCCCCGGCGGCGAAGACGCGGGGCAGGTTGGTGCGCATCGAGGGGTCGACCACCACGTGCCGCTTGTCGACCTCGATCCCCCACTGCTGGATGGGGCCGAGGTCGGCGACGAAGCCGAGCGCGGCGACCACGGCCTGGCAGGCCAGCACCGTCGTCTCCTCCCCCTGCCGGAGCTCGATCTCGGCGAGCGGACCGTCGGGGTCGCCCGGAGCGGCGCGCAGGGCCAGCACCTCCGCCTCGGTGACCAGGCGCACCGACGAGGCACGCACCTGCGCGACGGTGCGCTCGTGGGCGCGGAACTGGGCGCGCCGGTGCACCAGGGTGACCGAGCGGGCGACCGGCTCGAGGTGCACGGCCCAGTCGAAGGCCGAGTCGCCGCCGCCCACGATCACCACGTCCTTGTCGGCGTACGGCTCGAAGCGCGGCACGAAGAACTCCAGGCCGCGTCCCAGCCAGCCCTCCCCCGCGGGCAGCGGCCGGGGGCTGAACTTGCCGATGCCCGCGGTGACCAGCACGGCCCCGGCCCGCACGACCGTGCCGTCGTCGAGCCCCACCACGACCCCGTCGTCGAGGTGCTCCAGGGTCGACGCGGTGCGGCCCAGCAGGTACGTCGGGTCGGCGCTGGCCGCCTGCTCGACCAGGCCGGCCACGAGGTCGCGCCCCTTGACGGCCGGGAACCCGGCGACGTCGAGGATCAGCTTCTCGGGGTACATCGCGGTGATCTGGCCGCCCAGCTCGGGCAGCGAGTCGACCACCGCCACCCGGTGGCCCCGGAAGCCGGCGTAGTAGGCCGCGAACAGCCCGGTCGGGCCGGCGCCGACGACCAGCAGGTCGCACTCCACGTGCTCGGGGTGCTCGGTGGTCGGGGTCACACCGAAACCATAACGTGTTCTAGTTCCGGCGTCACCGGCAGCCCGATGGTCGGAGGTGGTCAGCCGAGAGGACGAGTCAGCTGGTAGGCGGAGTCAGCTGGTAGGCGACCCCGTCGACGGCGCGCACCCACTCCCGTCCCGCGACCGCCCGCAGCTTGCGGCGCACTCCCGCCACCTGCACGTCGACCAGGAAGCCCGACTCGACGAAGTCGCCGTCCCACACCGCCTCGGCCAGCTCGGTGCGCGGCCAGGGCGTCCCCGGCCGGCTGGCGAGCACTCGCAGGACCTGCACCTCCGTCGGGGTGAGCAGCACGACGTCGTCGCCCAGGCGCACGTGCCCGGCGCCCGCGTCGATGCGCAGGTCGCCCACCTGGAGGACCTCCTGCCCCTGGGGGGCGACACTGCCGGACTGCTGCTGGTCGGCCCCTGCCCTGGGCCGGCGCAGCAGTGCGACGGCACGGGCTCGCAGCTCTCGGGGGGAGAAGGGCTTGGCCAGGTATTCGTCGGCGCCCACCTCGAGGCCCACGAGGCGGTCGATCTCGGAGTCGCGGCCCGTGATCATGACGATGTAGGCGTCGGTGAACCCGCGCAGCTCCCGGCACACGTCGGTGCCGTCGGCGTCGGGCAGGGTCAGGTCGAGGGTGATGAGGTCGGGAGCGTTCGCACGGGCCACCGCGACCGCCTCCGCGCCGGTGCCCGCGGTGACCACGGCGATGCCGATGTCCTCCAGGACCGTCACCAGCAGGTGGCGGATGTCAGGGTCGTCCTCGACGACGAGAGCTCGGTGCCCGGACACTCGTGCCTCCTGCCGCGCTGGATGGTGCCGGTCCTCCGGCCGTTCATGGTCGCCCCCCAACGACGAGGTCAGGCTAGCGCGCCCTGCCCCAGCCGCGGCACGCCGGTTCGGGGACCTGCCCCGAGCCACCGCGCACGCCGGTAGCCTGTGCCCTGCCTGGGGGGGACCAGAGCCACGGCTCGACCTGAGCACGAGACGAGTCAGGATCACATGACAGACCACGACGCCGCCTCCGAGGCGCAGCGCCAGCGTGCCGTCGACAGCCTCGGGCTCGCCCCGGGCGGACGGCATCCCCGGCTCGACAGGATCACCCGGTTGGCGCGCCTGGCGCTGTCGGTCCCGATGGCGGGGGTGACCGTGCTGGAGCACGACCGGGCGTGGTTCCCCTCCGTGCAGGGCATGCCGGGCGATCCGATGCCGCGCCGCGACACCTTCTGCGACGCCGCCATGGGCCAGGACGAGACGCTCGTGGTGCGCGATGCGGCGCTCCTGCCGCGGTTCGCGGATCTTCCCGCCGTGAACGAGGAGGGGATCAGGTTCTACCTCGGCCGCACGCTGCGCGACCCGCACGGCAGTCCCGTAGCGACGTTCTGCGTCCTCGACACACGCCCGCGCGAGGTGGACGACGACGACCTCGAGGTCTTCGAGGACCTGGCCGCCTGGGCTGAGCGGGAGCTGGTGTCGTCGACGGAGATGTCGCAGGCGCGACACGTCCAGGCCTCCCTGCTCCCCTCGGCGCCGCTGCGGACCGGGGCGTGGCAGGTCGCAGGCGTGTGCCACCCCGCACTCGCGGTCGGGGGCGACTTCTTCGACTACTCCGTCACCGACGACGTCCTGCACCTGAGCCTGGGCGACGTCATGGGCAAGGGGACCGGCGCCGCGCTCATCGGAGCCGGCGCCCGCACCGCGTTGCGCAGCACCGACGCCGCGGTCGCCGCCGGCGTCGACCTGGGCGTGACCGTCACCCAGGTCGCGCAGGGACTGCTGGCCGACCTCGAGTCCGCCGAGTCGTTCCTGACCCTCTTCGAGGTGGCGCTCGACGCCGGCACGGGCCTGCTGCGCTACGTCGACGCCGGTTCCGGCCTGGCGCTCCTGGTCCGCGGCGACGGCACCATCGAGCGCCTCGACGGTCGCGACCGTCCCCTGGGTGTTCTGGCCGACGACCACTGGACCGAGCACGAGCGCGACCTGGGCCCGGCGGACCGGTTGCTGGTCTTCAGCGACGGTCTCCTGGACCTCGTTCCCGACCAGGCGAGCTGGTGGGAGCCCATCGGTGAGCTGGTCGCCGGCGCCGCCGACCTGTCCGGTTGCCTGGCCGCCATCACCCGGCTGGCGCACTCGCAGACCCCCCTCGACGACATCACCGCAGTCGCCGTCTTCGGCGCCGGGCAGGACTCCGGCCGGTGACGCGTCGCCTGGCGCTGATCCGCGTCATCGTGGTGGCGACCGCCCTGCTCGGCATCAACTACGTCGCCTGGCGCTGGATGTTCTCGGTGAGCTGGTCTGCGTGGTGGATCGCGGTGCCGCTCGTGCTGGCCGAGACCTACAGCCTCGTCGACTCGCTGCTCTTCGGGCTGGGCATGTGGCGGCTCAAGGAGCGCGGGGACGCACCGGCTGCCCCGCCAGGCCTCACCGTCGACGTCTTCATCGCCACCTACAACGAGCCCATCGACCTGGTGATGCGCACCGCGAGAGCCGCCAAGGACATCACCTACCCGCACCGCACCTGGGTCCTCGACGACGGCAACCGCCCCGAGATGCGTGCGGCCGCGGAAGCCGAGGGCATCGGGTGGCTGACCCGCTCCGCCGACTGGGCGGGCATGCCGCGCCATGCCAAGGCCGGCAACCTGAACAACGCGCTGCTGGCCACCGACGGGGAGTTCCTCCTGATCCTCGACGCCGACCAGGTGCCGCTCCCGGAGATCCTGGACCACACGCTGGGCTACTTCGCGGACGAGCGGATGGCACTGGTGCAGACCCCCCAGTGGTTCGTCAACGTCCCGGCCAGCGACCCTCTCGGCAGCCAGGCGCCGTTGTTCTACGGACCCATCCAGCAGGGCAAGGACGGCTGGAACGCCGCGTTCTTCTGCGGCTCCAACGCCGTCATTCGGCGCGAGGCCCTGATGCAGCTGGGGATCTCCCGCTACGTCGGTGAGGTCGAGGAGGGCGTGCGCCGCGCCCTGCGAACCGCCCGTTCGGTGGTCCGCCGGGCGGCACGCCAGCTGGGCGCGGAGGAGCACGAGGTCCGGGGAGCCCTCGACGAGATCGCCCACGACATCGGGAGGGCCCGGCGTGAGCTCGAGCGGGGCACGCCGCTCTTCGACGTCACCTACCGGTTCCAGCGCAGGGTCGAGGAGGTGCGCACCCGCCTCGTCGCCTCCGACCTGGAGACGCTCCAGGCCGACCTGGCGGTCATCGCCGAGCTCGAGGGGATCGCCCACGATCCCGACCTGAGCCTGGCCACCATCGACGAGTCGGCGTTGGCGCGGATGGCTGCCCGGGACCTGTCCCCCCTGGGGGCCGTCGAGACCGTCGACGCCCTGGTGCGAGCACTCGACGTCGACCGCACCGGCGAGGCGCAGCCGATCATGCCCCTGGCGACCATCTCGGTCACCGAGGACATGGCCACCTGCATGCGCCTGCACACCCTGGGGTGGCGCAGCGCCTACCACGACGAGGTGCTGGCCCACGGGCTGGCGCCCGAGGACCTGCAGACGATGCTGGTGCAACGGCTGCGCTGGGCCCAGGGCACCGTGCAGGTGATGTTCCGCGAGAACCCCTTGGTCCAGAAGGGGCTGAGCCTGGCCCAGCGGCTCATGTACTTCTCCACGATGTGGAGCTACCTGTCGGGGTTCGCGGCCCTGGTCTACATCGCCGCGCCCGTCATCTACCTGACCATCGGGGTGCTTCCGGTCAAGGCGCTCTCCACCGACTTCTTCGCGCGGCTGGTGCCTTTCCTGATCGTCAACCAGCTCCTGTTCCTCGTCGTGGCGAACGGTCGACCGACCTGGCGCGGGCAGCAGTACTCCCTGGCGCTCTTCCCGGTCTGGATCAAGTCGTTCACGTCGGCGTTCGGCAACGTGTTCCTGCACCGGGACCTGGACTTCGCGGTGACGCCGAAGACCAAGCAGGCCGACACCGGCCCCGCCTGGCACCTCGTGCGCCCCCAGCTGTGGGCCATGGGCCTGCTGCTCGGTGCGATGGTCGTGGGGGTCGTGCGGATCGCGGTCGGGCAGGCCGACGTCTTCGGCAGCGTCTTCAACATGGTCTGGGTGGTCTTCGACCTCGCCATCTTCTCCATCATCATCCGTGCCGCGCGCTACCGCGGCTACTCCCCCGATCCCGTCCCCGGACCCCAAGGAGCATCATGATCGATTTCGCCGTCCACACGCGCGACGACGGAGTAGGCGTGGTCGTCCCCCAGGGACGACTCAACATGGTCTCCGCACGCCGCCTCAAGGAGCTGCTCTCCGAGCTGGTGGCGGGCGGGACCGTCCGCATCGTCGTCGACATGGCGGAGACGACCTTCCTGGACTCCTCCGGCCTCGGCGCCCTCATCGGTGGCCTCAAGGCCGCGCGCCAGGCCGGTGGTGACCTGCGCATCGCGCGACCCACGCCCGCCGTGACCACGGTGTTCGAGCTGACCAACCTCGATCGGGTGCTGCGTGCACGCGAGGACGTCGACGGTGCGTTCGATGACTGAGGGCTCCGCCGTCGAGCCGGGCCTGGACCAGATCGACGACCGGCTCGAGCTCTCGGCCGCCGCCACCCCCGAGATCCTCGACCTGGTGCACGCGCTGCTCGAGCACCTGCTCGCCCAGCGCGAGGACGTCGACGCGAGCGCCCGGATGCGGTTCGAGATGTCCGTCATCGAGATCCTGTCCAACATCGTCGAGCACGCCTACCAGGCCGACTCCGGACTGTCCCGCCCGCCAGGCGGTTCACGCCGGTTCACGATCACCCTGGCCGTCACGGCGACCCGGCTGATCGCCGCGCTCAGCGACAACGGGTTGCCGATGTCTCTGGACCTCGAGACCGCCACGATGCCCGACGACCTGGCCGAGTCCGGACGCGGCCTGGCCATGGCGACCGCCGCCCTGGACGCACTGGAGTACGAACGGGTGGAGGGGCGCAACAGGTGGCACCTGATGTGCCTGCACGGCGCCGCACGGTGAGACAGCAGCGGAGGCCGGTGCTGCTCCTCCTGGCCTGGCTGCTGCTCCTCGCGGTCGGACCCTGGCCCCCGGCCGGCGCCGACACCACTCCCGGCCCGGCGGTGCCACCGGCCGGGCGTCCGCTCTTCGGGCCCGGGCTGGACTGGGCCGAGGACAGCGCGGCCGCCTACCAGGAACGCCTGGGCCTGGCTCCCTCGCTCTACGAGCAGCGCGTCGCGTACCCGCTCGACCCCGAGTCGACGACCTTCCTGGAGCAGATGGTCGAGCAGGTCGCGCCGCAGGGGGCTGTGGCCCTGCTCAGTCTCGAGCCGTCGGTCGCCCTGGGTGATCTCGACCAGGCCGACGCGGCAGCCCTGGCCGAGACCCTCAGCCGGCTGCACGCCGAGCACGGGACCACGTTCCTGCTCCGTTTCGCCCCCGAGATGAACGGCACCTGGTACTCCTGGGGCCAGCAGCCCCGGGCCTACGTGTCGGCTTTTCGCGAGCTGGCCGGGGTGGTGCACGCCTCGGCCCCCGAAGCACGGCTCGTCTGGTCGCCCGTCTACGGCGCCGGCTACCCCTACGGGGCGGCGTACGGGGACGTGGACCCCGACCGCACCCGCGACGTCACCGCTCTCGACACCGACGCTGACGGTCGGCTCGACGGCGACGACGATCCCTACGGCCCCTACTGGCCCGGCGCCGAGGCGGTCGACTGGGTCGGCCTGACGCTGTTCCACTTCGGCATCGACCGCGGACGCGAGGACAACGCCCTCGACCCGTCGTCCGGCGGCACGCCGGGCGAGGACGAGCGCAGCATCGGCTTCGAGACCGATGTCGCTCCCCGGGCCGGCGCCTTCCGGGCCCGCATGGTGGAGCAGTTCGGCTACGACGGCACGAGGCGACGCGAGCCGTTCTACGAGCGCTTCGCCGAAGCGTACGAGCGGCCACTGCTGGTCGAGACCGGTGCGGTCTGGCTGCCGGACGCCGCTGGTGACCCCGAGCTCAGGATCAAGCGCGCCTGGTGGCGACAGGTCCTGGCGGCCGACGAGGAGTATCCGCTGCTGCGCGGCATCTCGTGGCTCGAGCAGCGCCGACCCGAGGCCGAGGTGCAGGGCCGGACGGTCGACTGGCGGGCCACCCGCCTGCCACGACTGGCGACCGCCTTCGCCGAGGACCTCACCGGCGAGGTGACGCTGGGCCCCGTCACCTCGGCACCGACCGGCGACCAGCCCGGCGCGGCAGCCGAGCGCGACGGCGACATCGCCCCTGCCGTGCGCCCCGACCCGGCCGCCGGCGGCCTGGTGGCGGCCTGGTGGGCGCTGACCGTCATGCTGCTGCTCGCGCTCCTCGTCTCGCGACTGCGACCGGGATGGAGCTGGCCGGGTCACGATGCCCCCGACACGACCGGTCGCGACGAGCGTCTCGACGTCCTGCGGGGGATCCTGCTGGTCGTCCTGGTGGCCGCGCACCTCGAGGCGCTCACCGCCACGTCCGGCCCCGTGTCACGACTGATGGGCGTGACCACGGGACCGGAGGCCTTCGTGCTGCTCTCGGGCGTGGTGCTGGCGATGGGGCACGGGCCGCTCGTGGCACGGGTGGGCGCCCTGTCCGCCGCGGGCCGGTGGTGGCGCCGAGGAGCCGCGTTGTGGTTCACCGCGGTCGCGACGACGCTCGTCGTCCTGGGCGTCTCCTACCTGCCGGGCGCCAGGACCTCCGGGGTCACCACCTGGGCGGCGACCGGCGCCGGCGTCGATCTCTACACCGGGGCCGCATCGCTGCTGGAGTACCCGCCGCCGTGGCCCGCCGTGCGTGACCTGTTCCTCCTGGGCACCGGTCCCTGGCCGCTGGCCATGCTGGGACTGCTCGTGGTGCTGTCCCTGGCCGCGCCGGCGGTCCTGTGGCTGCTGGGACGTGGCCTGTGGTGGCTGGCACTGCTGCTGTCGTGGGGCCTCTTCACGTGGGGCACCGTCACCGCTCCTGACTGGACCGTGGGGCAGTACGAGTCCGCCTACCCACCACTGGTGTGGCAGGTGGTCTTCGTCCACGGACTGGTGCTGGGCCACCACCGGACCGTCCTGGCCCGGGCATGGGCGTCCCCGGCAGGCCGGGCCGGGTTCCTGGCCTCGGTCGTCGCCCTGGCCACGGCGCTGACCGTTGCCTGGACGGCCCCCGGGGGACCTGCGCTGCTCCTCCACCTGTGGGGTGGCGACGCCCTGGGTGCCGGACGCCTCCTGTCCGTCCTGCTGGTGGGGCTGGTGGCCGTCGCGGTCCTCAGCGCGGCCTGGACCCCGGTGCGCCGCGGCGTCGCCCGGGTGCTGGTGCCCGTGGGCCGCGCCGGGCTGCTTGTGCTGGTCCTGCACGTGCTGCTGCTCGTCGTGGTCGACACCGTCGCGACCGGCACGGGGACCACCGCGCCCGGTGCCTGGTGGGCGACCGTGGTGCTGCCCACCGTCGCCCTCGTGCTGCTGGTGGTGCTGGCGCCGGGACTGGTCAGGAGGACGGTGGCTCGCTGAGGGGCGCCTCCCAGCGTCGCCGCCGCTCCTCGTCGCCCAGATCCCACCACGGGGTGCCGCGCTCCCCCAGCGCCTCCTTCGCCGCCTGCACGCCGGCGCGCGAGGTCTGCTCCTCGTCGGTGCCCCGGGTGCGGCGCACGTCGCGGCGCCACGCCATCAGGTTGCGCTGCAGCTCGTCGCGGCGCTCGGGCGGGATGTCGGGGTCGGTGGCACGCCACCGGCGACCGTCGACCACGATGTAGCGGCCGTCGGGGGTGTGCTCGACGTCACTGCGTCCGCTCATGACCCGCTGCCCGCTTCGAGTGCGGCGCGGTCGAAGGTGCGCCGGGCGCGCAGCCGGTAGCGGTAGACCTGGACCAGACCGAGGGTCCAGAGCACGTACTGGGTGCTCATCGCCCACCGGAACGCCTCCGGCGTGTAGTCGGACCCGCCGCCCGGCGTGCGCCAGTCGAGCACCAGGCCGATCGCCACGACCAGCACCAGGCTGGCCGAGAAGCCGCCGACGTTGATGATGCCCGTCGAGCTGGCCATCCGCTCCGGCGGGTTGGCGGTGCGCCCGACGTCGAAGCCGATCATCGAGGCCGGGCCGCCGACACCGCACACCAGGGCCAGCACGACGAGCACCCCGAACGGGGCGTTGCCGGGCCAGGCCAGCACGACGCTCCAGCTGACCACGATGCTGATCACCACCGCGAGCACCATCGAGGAGCGGTGCCACGGGTGCAGGCCGATCAGCCACCCCAGCACCGGCCCGCTGACGATCACGGCCACCACGATCAGGGTCAGCAGGAACCCGGCCTCACCAGGGCTGCGACCCTCGCCGCGCACGAAGAAGGGGTAGCCCCACAGCAGCGAGAGCGTCGTCGCGCTGAACTGGGTGGAGAAGTGCATCCAGAATCCGAGCCGGGTGCCGGGGTGCGACCAGGAGGCCCGCAGGCTCGCCACCACGAGCGCGGGCGACATGAGCTCACCGCGCGTGTGCCGGCGTCCCGGCGCGTCGGCGACCACGACCAGGGCCACCAGCGTCAGCACGGCTCCGACGACGGCGGTGACGAGGTAGGCCGTGGTCCACCCCCACTGGCCCAGCGCCCAGGTCATCGGCACCGCGGCCGCGATCGCGCCGGTCTGGCCGATGGTGCCCGTCAGCTGGGTGAACAGCGGCACCCGCCGCACCGGGAACCAGGTGGCCAGCAGCCGCAGCACGCAGATGAAGGTCATCGCGTCGCCCATGCCTACGAAGAAGCGCGCCACCAGCGCCACCGGGTAGCTCTCGGCGAACGCGAAGGCCGTCTGCGCCGCAGCGAGCAGGACCGCACCGCTGAGGAGCACGCTGCGGGGGCCGTACCGGTCGACGAGCAGCCCGACCGGCACCTGCATGGCGGCGTAGACCAGCAGCTGCAGCATCGTGAAGCTCGCCAGCTGGGAGGCGGAGATGTCGAAGCGCTCGGTGGCCACCAGCCCGGCCACGGCCAGCGACGAGCGGTGGAAGACCGCCAGCAGGTAGAGGGACAGCGCGACCGCCCAGATCAGCACCGCCGCCGACGGCGCTCGCTCGGGTGTCCTCGTCACGGTGTCATTCTCCGCCCCTCCCGGAGCACGGGGTCTCCACCCCTAGGGTGGCCCTCATGAGGAGCCGGTTCTCGCGTGATCCCCGAGCCGACGGGGTCCTGGGACCCCAGCCGTCGGCGGTCCTGCTGGCCACCCAGGTCCTGGCCGTCATCGCCTACCCCTTCCTCGACGGCAGCACCGTCGGCCGGGCCCTGCTCGGGGTCGCGCAGATCGCCGTGGTGGGCGCGGCCCTGGCCGCCGTGCGCCGCACGCCGGCCCTGAACTGGGTGGCCCTGCTCGTGGGGGTGCCCGCCGCCGGCTTCACGGTGCTGGAGGCGCTCACGGCGGACGTCGACTGGATCGTGCTGGTCTCGGCGCTGCTGCACGCGCCGTTCTACTTCTACGTCTCGTACTCGATGATCCGCTACCTCTTCCACGACGACAAGGTCACCAAGGACGAGCTGTACGCCACCGGCGCCGCCTTCACCGTGGTCGCGTGGGGCTTCGCCTACGTCTACGCCGCGGTGGCCGTCCTCTCCCCGGACTCCTTCTCGGGGGGCTCCGCGACCGACGGCCAGACCTGGTTCGAGCTGCTCTACCTGTCGTTCTCGGTGCTCACGAGCGTCGGCCTCTCGGACGTGGTGCCGATGGGCTCGCACGCGCGCTCCTTCGTGGCCGTCGAGATGGTGGTGGGCGTGCTCTACGTCGCCCTGGTGATCTCGCGCCTGGTCGGACTCACGGTCAGCCGCCAGGCGATGAAGGCCGTGGACAAGGACTGAGCGTGGCTCGAGCGGCCGGCTACTTGGTGGCCTCCATCATCTGGCGCAGCTCCTTCTTCAGCTCCTCCACCTCGTCACGCAGCCGCGCGGCGAGCTCGAACTGCAGCTCGGCGGCCGCCTCGCGCATCTGGTCGGTGAGGTCCTGGATGAGCTGGGCGAGGTCGGCGCTGGGCATGCCGGCCAGCTCCTTGGCGTGCTTGCCGGCGTCCTTGCCCGCCAGCGCCGGGACCGGCTGCTTGGCCTTGACCCCGCCGGCACGGCCCTTGGCCGCGGTGCCGGCCCAGGTCTCGAGCAGCGCCTGGGTGTTCTCGTCCTCGCGGGCGAGCATCTCGGTGATGTCGGCGATCTTCTTGCGCAGCGGCATCGGGTCGACGCCGTGGGCGGTGTTGTAGGCCACCTGCTTCTCGCGACGCCGGTTGGTCTCCTCGATCGCGGCCTCCATCGAGGGCGTGATCTTGTCGGCGTACATGTGCACCTGGCCCGAGACGTTGCGCGCCGCGCGCCCGATCGTCTGGATCAGCGACTTGTCCGAGCGCAGGAACCCCTCCTTGTCGGCGTCGAGGATCGAGACCAGCGAGACCTCCGGCAGGTCGAGCCCCTCGCGCAGCAGGTTGATGCCGACCAGCACGTCGTACTGGCCCAGGCGCAGGTCGCGCAGCAGCTCGATGCGCTTGAGCGTGTCGACCTCGCTGTGCAGGTAGCGGGTGCGGATGCCCGCGTCGAGCAGGTAGTCGGTCAGGTCCTCCGACATCTTCTTGGTCAGCGTGGTGACCAGGACCCGCTCGTCCTTCTCGGCGCGCTCGCGGATCTCGTGGATCAGGTCGTCGATCTGGCCCTTCGTCGGCTTGACCACGACCTCGGGGTCGATCAGGCCGGTGGGGCGGATGATCTGCTCGACGACGTGCGGCGGGGTCGAGCCGCCGACCTTGTCGAGCTCGTAGTCACCAGGGGTGGCCGAGAGGTAGATCGTCTGACCGATCCGCTCGAGGAACTCCTCCCACTTCAGGGGGCGGTTGTCCATGGCGCTGGGCAGGCGGAACCCGTGGTCGACCAGGTTGCGCTTGCGCGACATGTCGCCCTCGTACATGCCCCCGATCTGCGGGACCGCGACGTGCGACTCGTCGACGACGAGCATGTAGTCCTCGGGGAAGTAGTCGAGCAGGCAGTTGGGCGCCGAGCCGCGCGCCCGCCCGTCCATGTGCATCGAGTAGTTCTCGATGCCCGAGCAGGAGCCGACCTGGCGCATCATCTCGATGTCGTACGTCGTGCGCATCCGCAGGCGCTGGGCCTCGAGCAGCTTGCCCTGCTTCTCGAAGCTCGCCAGCTGCTCCTCGAGCTCGGCCTCGATCCCGCGGATCGCGCGCTCCATCCGCTCCGGGCCGGCGACGTAGTGGGTGGCGGGGAAGACGTAGAGCTCGTTGTCCTCGGTGATCACCTCGCCGGTGACGGCGTGCAGGGTCATCAGCCGCTCGATCTCGTCGCCGAAGAACTCGATGCGCACCGCGTGCTCCTCGTAGACCGGGAAGATCTCGAGGGTGTCGCCGCGCACCCGGAAGGTGCCCCGGGTGAAGGACATGTCGTTGCGCGTGTACTGGATCTCCACCAGCTGGCGCAGGATCGAGTCGCGGTCGCGTTCCTCGCCCACCCGCAGCCGCAGCATCCGGTCGACGTACTCCTGCGGGGTGCCCAGGCCGTAGATGCACGAGACCGTGCTGACCACGATCACGTCGCGACGGGTCAGCAGCGAGTTGGTCGCCGAGTGCCGCAGCCGCTCGACCTCCTCGTTGATCGAGGAGTCCTTCTCGATGTAGGTGTCGGTCTGGGGGACGTAGGCCTCGGGCTGGTAGTAGTCGTAGTAGGAGACGAAGTACTCCACCGCGTTGTCGGGGAAGAGCTGGCGCAGCTCGTTGGCGAACTGCGCGGCCAGCGTCTTGTTGGGCTGGAGCACCAGCAGCGGGCGCTGCACCTGCTCGGCGACCCAGGCCACGGTGGCGGTCTTGCCGGTGCCGGTGGCCCCCAGGAGCACCACGTCCTGCTCGCCGCCGTTGATGCGCTTGGAGATCTCGGCGATCGCGGCGGGCTGGTCGCCGCCGGGCTGGTAGTCGGAGACCACCTTGAAGGGGGCGACACGGCGCTCGAGGTCGGTGACAGGACGCATGCTCCGAGCCTAGACATGCCCACCGACACCCGCACGGTCCCGGCGCCCGGTGCGGACCGGTGAGGCTGCTTCTCTTCCATAACGTGAACGACGCTCATATATTCAGCGCACGCTCCCTCCACCTCCCCCCGAGGAGTCCCTCGTGCGCATCGTCGTCCGGCTGCTCTGCCTGGCCCTCATCTCCTTCACGCTCTCCCTGACGGCGTCGTCCCCCGTGGCCGCGCACGAGGAACGCGAGTCGCAGTTCCCGGCCGGGGACGGCACGGTCCCGAAGAAGCGGTCCCTCCGGCAGGCCGCCGACGTGATCGTGGTCTGCAAGGCGGACTCGCGGAAGCGGATCAGGAAGCTGCCGGGCAGGAGGCTGCGCGCCTTCAACATGCGGCTGCTGCGCCAGTGCGAGCACCGGCACATGCAGGCGGCCGTGGACGCGGTCGAGAGGCAGCGCACCAACATCTACGTGCTGCCGGGTGTCTACCGCGAGCAGCCCAGCTGGGACGTGCCCTGCATGGACGACTACGAGGGCGGCGTCGTCGAGTACGACCAGATCGTCTCCTGCGGCGAGGTGGTCAACCTGGTCACCATCGCCGGCGACGACCCGGACGACCCCGACATCAAGTGCGACAACCAGCTGTGCGACCTGCAGGTGGTCGGCACCGGCGCGGGCCCGCGCGACGTCACGCTCAAGGGCGGCTTCCGCGAGGACGGCGACTGGGTCAAGCACAACGGCATCAAGGCCGACCGGGCCGACGGCTTCTACCTGGCCAACATGCGCGCCATGCTCTTCCGCGAGAACGCCTTCTACGTCCACGAGACCGACGGCTACGTGCTCGACCGCTTTGAGGCCTCGCACAACGACCTCTACGGCGTGCTGACCTTCACCTCCGACCACGGCGTGATCTCGAACTGCAACGCCCACCGCAACGGCGACTCGGGCGTCTACCCGGGCTCGGCCGCCGACGTGAACGCCACCAGCAGCACCACGGGCCCCCTGACCCGCTGGGCGGCCGAGGTCACCGGCTGCAACATGCACCACAACGCGCTCGGCATGTCCGGGACGGCCGGGAACTCGGTCTACGTGCACGACAACCGCATCCACCACAACGGGCTCGGCTTCATCGTCGAGTCGATCCTCGCCGGCCACCCCGGCATGCCGCAGGACCACGGGTGGTTCGAGGACAACCTGATCTACAGCAACAACACCAACTACTACGAGAAGTACGTGCAGGGCGACGACGCCCCCTGCCAGGAGACGACGGCCGAGCTGGTGGGCCACCAGCGTGGCGTGGTCTGCCCCGCCTTCGGCTTCCCCGTCGGCACCGGCGGCATGATCATCGGCAACCACAACTTCATCGACTCCAACCAGGTCTGGGACAACTGGCGGCAGGGGTTCATGCTCTTCTGGGTGCCACCGGCGCTGCTGCGCGGCGACTACGACCCGCTGCACCAGCAGGACAACTCCAACCACAACGCCTTCACCAAGAACGAGCTCGGCTACTCGCCGAAGGGCGAGGTCCTGCCCAACGGCATCGACTTCTACTGGGACGAGGCCGGCCAGGGCAACTGCTGGCAGGACAACCTGACCGCCCCCGGCGCGGAGGTCACCCACAACTACGCGATCGACCTGCCCGACTGCGGCAACCCCTCGCAGTGGCCCATCGGCAACCTGGTCAAGACGACCCAGCTGATCCCCTGCGCGACCTACGACCGCCGGTCCGAGCCCGACCCGGCCGGCTGCGACTGGCTCGACACCCCGGAGAAGCCCGGCACCGGCTCCCGGGCGCAGGGCGCCGGGGCCGAGCGGCCCGGTGACGGACCCGTCGCCCCCGCGGCCCTGCTGGCGATCACGCTGGTGGGCACCCTGGGCATCCGCGCCGCCGGCGCCCGACGCCAGCGCGCCCGGGCCGACCAGTGAGCCTGCAGACCGCACCACGGCCCCACGCGGGCGCGGCACCCCTCGAGCCCGGCCTCCCCGGCCGCGGCCGCGGGCGGCTCGTGGCGGCGGCCCTCGGCCTGACCGCAGCCCTCGCGGTCGGCTGGGCGCTCGCCCCGCACCTGGTCACCGTGCACTCCCCGGAGGTGGCGCTCGCGCCCGACGCCGGCCTCCACGTCGAGGGGTACGGCGATGCGGGGACCTACGCCCTGCACTACCGCTACGGCGAGCGCGTCGAGCTCACGGTGCCGCTGCGCAACGCCTCGGCCGTGCCCTGGCGCGTCACCGACGTCGAGCTGGTCGAGCCCGACTACCCCCTGCTGGAGCCGGTGGGCGGGCCCATCGAGCCGGTGGCGCTCACGCCGTACGGGGACGGCGAGGTGGGGCTGGTCTTCGAGTACGCCAACTGCCGCTACTACCACGAGCGGGCCAACAACTCCTTCGACCAGGTGCGGGTCAGCGGCACCGTGCTGGGCCGCGAGACCTCCGTGCTGGTCGACCTCGAGGTGCCGCTGGTCGTGCACAGCCAGGTCATCCTCGACTGCCCCGAGCGCACCCTGGTCCGCGGCGACGACGTACGACGCTGACGGGCCTGCACCGCCACCTCCGGCCTGGTACTACCGTGTCCGCGTGACCCACCGCAGCGAACCCATGGCCGGACGGGTGCTGCGGGTCGTGCGGCGCACGCTGCTGACGATCGTGGGCGTGCAGCTCGCCGTCGCGATCGGGATGTCGCTGGTCGACTCCTACCGCCGGCGGGGCAAGAAGCCCAAGCCCTTCCCCACCACGCCGCCGCGCACGGTGGAGGTGGGCGGGGGGACGATGACCACCTACACCTACGGCAGCGACCTCTACGCCGACATGCTCGAGGCGATCGAGGGGGCGCAGCGCCAGGTCTTCTTCGAGACCTACATCTGGAAGGGCGACGCGACCGGCGAGCGCTTCAAGAAGGCCCTGGCCGACGCCGCGGCGCGGGGGGTCGACGTCTACTGCATCTACGACGGCTTCGCCAACCTCGTCGTCTCCCCCGTCTTCAAGCACTTCCCGCGCTCGATGAAGGTGCTGCGCTACCCCGTGTACGCCGCCGGCCTGCGCTTCTTCGACCTGCGCCGCTACGGCCGCGACCACCGCAAGATCCTGGTCGTCGACGGTGAGGTCGGCTTCGTGGGCGGCTTCAACATCGGTGACGCCTACGAGACCGAGTGGCGCGACACCCACGTGCGGGTCACCGGGCCGGGCGTGTGGGACCTGCAGCGCGCCTTCGCGGACTTCTGGAACCTCAACCGGCGCCGGCGGCTGGGCCACAGCGCGCGCCCGCTGCTGCTCGAGACGTCCTCGGTGTGGGAGTCGCGGATCCGGTTCCAGCGCAACGTGCCGCGGCTGTGGATGTTCCCCATCCGCTCGATGTACCTCGAGGCGATCAACCGGGCCAGCCGCAACATCTGGCTGACCACCGCCTACTTCCTGCCCGACCCCGACTTCGTCGACGCCCTCAAGGACGCCGCGCGCCGCGGCGTCGACGTGCGCCTGCTGGTGCCGCTGAAGTCGAACCACATCGTGGCCGACTGGATCTCGCGCGGCTACTTCTCGCACCTGCTCGAGGCGGGGGTGCGGATCTTCCGCTACCGCGACGCGATGGTGCACGCGAAGACCGCGACCGTCGACGGCACCTGGACCACCGTCGGCACCGCCAACATCGACCGGCTGAGCCTCAGCGGCAACTACGAGATCAACGTCGAGGCCATCGACCGCGGGCTCGCCGAGGTGATGGAGGAGATCTTCACCGTCGACGAGTCGAACTGCCTCGAGCTGACGATCGGCGAGTGGGAGGCGCGCGACCTGCACCGCAAGTTCACCGAGTTCGTGCTCGCTCCCCTGCGCCCCCTGCTCTGACCCGTCCCATATCTCCCCCTGACCCGGCCCATACTTCGCGCCGAGTCGGCCCAGACCTTCAGGGCTGGTCCGCGGAGGGGATGTCGAGCACCGAGAGCAGCTGCAGCGCCTTGGCCTTGTCACCCTTCACCTTGAGCTGGCCCTTGAGCACCCCCGCGACCGGCGCGAGGTGGCCGGTCGCCAGGCGCAGGAAGTCGTGGCCCGCGCACGTGATGGTCGCGTCGCGGCGCTCGGGCACCTCGGTGTCGACCAGGCCGGGACCGGCCGTGCGGCAGACTCCGGCGGCGACGCGCACGACGTACCTCTCGGTCTCCCCGTCGCCGCGACCGGTGAGCCGGAAGCCGATCGTCAGGTCGCAGCGCCCGGCTCTGCGGGCATCGAGGAAGGTCGGCAGTCGGCTGAACACCTCCTCGAGGACGACGTGGCGGAAGCCGCCCGCCATCACCGAGCGCAGGTGGGCGGTGGGGACCCCGACGAGCGTGCGGGCGACGGTCACCGGGTCGAGCGCGCGCGGGTCGACGGCGACGGGGTCGGCCTCCGTGCCTGGCACGACGAACACGCCGCCCAGCGCCAGCGCGAGGTCGGCGTCCCCCTCGACCACCAGCCGCCCCGCCAGCAGGTCGAGACCGGCGTTGGCGACGCCACCGACCAGGTCGGGCAGGTGGCTCGCGGGCATCGTGAGCACCACGTCGACCGGCGCGTCCGTTGGGGGGACCACCTCGACCACGCCGTCGGTGAGGACCACGACGCTGCTGGTCACGACGTGACCGTCGTGGGTGAGGTCGAAGCGCACGCTGCCGCGCAGGGCGGCGAGCCTCTCGGGCAGCGCGTGCTCGGGCAGGCGCTGCAGGAGCGCGACAGCCTCCGCGGGGTCGAGCAGCACCGTCGATGTTGTCTGCGTCACAGCGTCACAGTAACCACGCTACGGCCGGTTCGGGCCGGGTCAGCGCGACATTTGCGCCGGGTCAGCGGGAGATATGGGGCTCTTGTGACCCTTCCGTGGGTCGCTGAGCGTGGCCTGATGTGGCGCACGCCGTTCTCTGTCTAGG